>CALUIJ010000173.1 GCA_944320675.1 uncultured Prevotella sp. | reverse complement strand
GTCCGCCAGCAGCACCCTCGTGGCCAGCAGCGCGTAATACTCGTAATCCGCCCAGTGCGTGGTCTCGCCGTTCTGCGCAACGTCGTCGAAAGGGTTCACGGCCGAGTTGCCGCCCACCGGGTAGTTCCATTGGAACACGTAATCCTTCGCGGCGGCCCCGGCCGTAGCCTCCTTCCTGTACCGTATTATGTCGCCGTTGCGGAACGCCAGCCCCTCGCTCCACTCCTCGGTCCTCACGAAAGGCTGGGCCGTGTCGTACACTATCGAGAACCTGTCCGCCGCGACAACCGCGCCGCCTACCTTGGCCGACGCCGTGACGAGGTAGGGAGCCTTGCCGCCGCCGACCGCCGCGCTGATGAGCTGCCCCACGTTGAATACGGGGGCTTCAATCATGTATCCGTCCGTGTTCGCCACCGGGTCGCCCGTCCCCGACGTGTCGCCGTACAGCTCCACCTTGAACGAGGCGTTGACGGCTGCGCCGTCCTTCGTGAGGTACACTCCCACGGTGCCGCCCTTCAGCCCGGCGTAGGCCGTCATCTGTACGGCGGGCCCTGTGGTCAGGTGCAGCGCGTAGCCCTGCCCGTCGGCCCCCGGCGTGCCCGGTTCGCCCGGCCCGCCGTCCTTCGACAGCGTGACCAGCTGCGACGTCTCCACCACGCCGTCCCTCTCGTAGCTCACGAATACCGACTTCGACGAGTTGGCCGTCGACGCATCGTCCCACACGTCCCCGGCGAACCAGCCCTTGTCGTCAAACAGCCCGTCCCGGCCGGTCGTCATCGTATTCGTAAAGCCGTCGGAGTAGCCGAACTTCAGCACCGCCCCGCCAGCCGGCTCCGTCGTGCCGCCCTTGCGGTGGTACAGCGTGCCCGCCAGCTTCGCCGAGACGTTTCCCTTGGCGTCCACCCGGTAATAAGCGTCCGACAGCGTGATGAACCACACTTCCGCGTCGTCGCCCGGGTACACCGCCGCGAACGACTCCTGGGCCAGCAGCTCCCCGCCGTCGCCGTACACCGACACCTCCACCGACGCCAGCGTGCCCGCGGCGAAGCCGTTCACCCAGTCCGTCAGGTCCACCTCGGCCTTGCCTGCGTGCATCCTCGGCAACGACGTAGCGCCGTCGCGCGACGTGCGCCTCGCCTCGACCGTCGGGGCGGCGAAAGGGGCCATCACGCCGTCCGTCGACAGCTTGTAGAACTTCACCACGACGCTCTCCAGCGTCCTGCCGTCCTTGTCCATCGCTATCGTCGGGCCTGCCGAGCACTTCACCGCGTAGCGCGCGTACTGCGTTGCTGCTTTAAGAGTTATCGTTCCTTGCGCTTTCATGCTATCACGTTAGAATTCATGTTCGGCGTTGATTCTCAACGCCCCGTTGCCTTTATCGGCCGCATGGACGTCCGCTCCGCTTACGACAGCGTTCTTCCCCGTGAAGTGCGCCGAGTCCTTGCCGCTCAACTGGACGTCCTTTCCCTGCTCGTCGTAAGAGTAGAAGTCCCACGAATCCACCGCCACCGTCTCGTTGTAATTCGACAGCCTGTAAGCCCTCGGCGTTATCGTTATCGTGTCGTCCTCGTAAATTTCGTTCGGGTCTGCGCCCGACGTGGTCATTTCCACCTGTATGGGGTCGCTCTCGTCCTCCACATGAGCGAAGCCCGAGCCCACTACTTCACTGCCTTTCGACACCGTGCACAGTATGTCGGCCATCGAGTCCACGTCGTCCAACTCAACCGTCACCTTATTGCTCGACCCCGATTGGAGCGTAACGTTCCCCGAAGAAGTTATCTTCTCCCATTTGAAAGTATATCCTGTGAAGTCCTTTACGGGATTTCCTCCTGCAAGCACCTGAGCCTCCAGCTGTCCTGAAGGGGCTTCATTGCTCAGCTTAAGCAGCAAAGGATTTATTGTCACATAATACAGCGAGTCGGTTCTTTTCTGAATGACCACCTCTGCGCCTACGTCGTTAAACCGCACCGGCTTGCCTTTCACTTCCACCGTGCCCGACGCGCTTATGCGGTCGTTGTCCATGTTGGTAAGCGACACGAGGTTCTTCATAACCCTCAACGCCCTAACAGTAACGTCCGCGCCGAGGTACGAAGCATTGTATGCGTCAATCTTCTTGAACGTTCCGGCCATCCCCTCGTTCGTCGACAGTCCGTCGCTTCCGAAGGTCAGCGTCACGCCGTTGTACATCCAGTCCACCGTCTGCGGCGTCATCAGCTTGCCCGTGGCGTGGTTGGCCACGAAAAGCGCCAGCGTCGGCTTCTCAGTCTCGGCGATGCTTCCCGACTCGAAGTCAGGTATGTAAACATTGGCGTCGTCATACGTCTGGTACAGAGGGTACGAGCCGTAACGTGCAAGATAGCCGTCCAACGTTATGCCGTCAGAGGCGGCTATCAGTTTTATTGATGCCTGAGCCTTATTTGCCATTGTTCTTTTCCTCCTATGCCGTTAAGTTGTCATTATTAAACGTTTAATCCGCTACCGTTGCCTTCCGGAATTTCAGCCGTTCCCACTCTTCGCCGTCCCCGTTTTCCGTGCCGTCGGCCGTTTCAGAAGACGTATTGTCGGTATCCTCCGAATCCCCCATGTCAACCGTGTCGTCCGTTCCAGTTGGGCCGTCCGTTCCCGTCTCGCCGCTTCCTGCGTCGTCAATGTCCGTCGGTTCATTTGTAACGTCCTCGTCAGGCGTTGCAGGCACGGCAGGCTGCAAGCTCTCCATCGGCTGCACACCTTGACTTATCTGCTCGTCTATTATGGCGTCAACCTCTACTTTCGTCGCAACAATCTGACATTCTGGCACGCTCCCCAGCATCTTAAGCTCCTGCGGAGTAATAATAATTCTTCCGTCGGGCAGGCTCTTGTGATACCTTGCCCTAACCTCCTCGGCGGTTACGTATTCTTCCTTGATTAGTATGTACATATATCTCGTTTTTTTAAGTTAATCCTACTCGAATATCGGCGCAATGAGCACGTTGCCGTCGTCGTCCGTGAGGTACTTGCCGTCGTCGTCCGTCAGAATTACATGCTTCTTATACGTCTTCACCTCGGCCATGACGTCCACGCCGTAAGCCTTGTCAAAGCCCTTGTCCTTCGGCACGAACGCCATGTCCACGCCCGAGTCCAGCGTCACCTGCTGCGATCCCGCCTTGCGGCTCTTTGCTTTCCAGATAACCTGTGTCATTTCGGCCACCTTATCATCGTCGAACTCCTTAGCATTGTCGAAAACCCTTACCTTGAAGCCCACGTTGTCAGAGAAGTCGTAAGCCATTTTCAGGCCCTTCGTCTTGTACATCTCCGCCGTTATGCTATCCCTCACCCGGACGTTCACCATAAACTCGGCCTTCAGTGCGGCGTCGGTCGGCTGCGTCGGACGCTTGCCGTCGTAGTAAGCGGCCCTCACCCTGAATATTACGCCCTCGAACATCTTAGCGTCATACGTAAGCGTCTTCTTGTACACGCCGTTCGCCATGCAATCGGCCCACAGCTTCCCATCGTCCGCCGTTATGTCCGTCCACTCGCCGTTGCCTTCCCTCGTCTGCCACCAATAAGCGGCGTGGGCGTCGTCTACGGCCTTCTTTCCGCAATACAGCTGCGCCGTCGCCGTGCGCAACCATTGCGTCTCCCTCATCGGGTCAATCTCCACGTCGATAGGGCAGTCCAGCCTAAGCGTATAATTAGACGCCTCGTACTTCGACGCCCTCAGCGTCACGCTCAACGTCACGTTCCTCGTCTGGCCTACCCTGCTGTCCGTGAACTTCGCAATGCAGTATATGTCCTCGGCCGTGCCGGCAGGAGTGTTCTTCATTACAACAAGTGCGTACTTCGGTATTCCGCTCTCCGTGCCGTCGCCAATCTTGTAGTCCTTGCCTGCGACAATCCTGTTGCCGAAGTCCTTCTTAGGCACGCCCTCGTACCATTCCACGCCCGTAAGCGCCTGCGCGCCGCCCTGCACGTTCTCGGGGTCTGACACCTCGATGTAAGGCAGCATCACCAGCGGCACGAGCGACCTGTCAGGCTCCCATTCGTTCTTGTCGTTGTCGTAAGCCTGCACCACGTTGCCCGATATTATCCTGATGCCCGAGAGCAACGACAGGTTGCCTACTTTCACCCTTACCGAGTCGGTCTGAGTAATCATTCCCATATCTCTATTCCTTTCTTATCTTTAAAATCAATAAATCTGAAACCTCCCCTCCACGGCTTTCGTCGAGCCGCCTACGGGTATGAACATACGGCAGACGAACGACATTTCAAGGTATTCCTGCCCGAATCCCGAGCCCACGCCGTGCGCCTCGCTCGAGTCTACGTGTATGGAGTTGGCCTTGCCGTCGACGTACGACGGCTGCCAAGCGTTGTCGGAGGCCGTGTCGCCCGTGTCCCTGAGCCATTCCACCTCCACGCCCTGCACGGCCATTGCGTCGTCGGTAATGTCGATGCTCCCGTACCACACCCGGGCCGTAATGTCGAGGTCCACGTTGCCAATTCTTACAGTGTAGTCGCTCGGGATGTTGAACCTGATTGAATAGTTCGGGTCGCCCTCCAGCATCTGCCACGCCTTCGAGTTCCACTTCGGAGCCTCCGTGGTCTTGTCCTTCAGGCAGCCCCACTTGCAGCCGAGGTAATACACCGTGTGCTGCTCCAAGGTGACGA
>CALUIJ010000172.1 GCA_944320675.1 uncultured Prevotella sp. | reverse complement strand
AATCTTAATCGCTTGGAAACACGCGCTGTTACCGCCAACAGGGCGGAACTTATTTGAAAGGAACACGTCGGTTACATATTTCAGCGCATAAAGGTAAACAAAAAGCTGAAAACCGCAACCATTTTTTCCGTTAAAATCAGCGGCCACAACAGAGTTTAACAAACAAAACATTTTTTTGCAGAGCATTTCTGCCAAACTGTAACTTACGGATGTTTACCTACGCATGTTTCCAGTATGCCGGAGCTTTCACTTGCTGCGTTTTCAGCCTGCAAATATGACAAACCGTAAGACGCAAAGGTTTTCGTAAAAATTTACCGCATGAGTATGCATTTGGCGGAAACAGACGCACACGGCACTCACACGCAAGCCTGACGCCGTTACAAATCGTAACCTGCAAGCACGCGCCGACGCAACCGACGGCCACGCCCGCGGCCCGCAGCGGAGGGTGTGATGCCGCCGGGCCGGCAGTTGCTTACAAACTGTCAGCAAAACTGCGCCCGGCGGGGCACGAGAGTCAGCATCCGCAGCAAAACATCGTCTTTTACATCAAGAAAGACGGCCTTTCAGAGCGCAAAATGCCGCCTTCCAGAGAGCAAGACATGAGGTTTTAAAGTTGTACGGTTTTTGAGGTTGTGAGGTTGCGCGGTCTTTGGTTTCGGAGTTTTTTGGTTTCGGAGGATTATTTTTCACAAACATCGGGAAGCACCCCTTGTAGGGACATAATTTAACGTCAGTTCGGTATAAGGATTATTCCATAAAAAGTATCGTTGTTGTATTGGGTTTGTGAAGTCTGTGGCATCCTGTCATTCCGGGCTTAGACCCGGAATCCAGTGTATGCAACCAAGTTGTTGACGAAAGTGTGTTTCCTGGATTCCGGGTCCCGGCCCGGAATGACGGTATGCCACAGACTTCTTATACTTTAGAATTATTCCATTTTCTAATTTCTTATACAGAACTGACGTTAATTTATTATGTCCGCACGTTCCGTAAGGAACGTATTTGATGCGGAAACACGTTTACATACGCCTCTGCGAGGCTTCGGACACGATTGCGTCTTAATGGAGCAATCTTCAGAATTATGTCCCTACAAGGGATGTACGTTGGTGTTTACGAGAATATTCCGACGGAACGGAGGTTGTGGGGGTTTGGTTTCGGCGGATTTTGCAAACCTGACGGAACGAAACGGAACGGCAACGGAACCGTACAACCCCATACCCCCCCATAAAAGCAATGAAAACAAATCGCGGATTTGTTTTGCATTGCTCACGGTTTGCACTATCTTTGCAATATGGAACAGACTAAAACCGACGAAATGTATATGCGCCGCTGCCTGCAACTGGCCGGCAACGGCAGGCAGAACGCGAAACCGAACCCCATGGTGGGGGCTGTGATCGTAAGCGGCGACGGCAGGATAATAGGCGAGGGCTACCACGTGCGCTGCGGCGAAGGGCACGCCGAGGTGAACGCCTTCGCCTCGGTAAGCAAGGCCGACGAGGCCTTGCTGCCCGGGGCCACGATGTACGTGAGCCTTGAGCCGTGCGCCCACTACGGACGCACCCCGCCGTGCGCCGACCTCATCGTAAGGAAAGGCGTGAGGCGTGTGGTGGTGGGCTGCGTCGACCCGTTCGCCAAGGTGGGCGGACGCGGCATAAAGAAACTGCGAGACGCCGGCATAGACGTGACCGTAGGCGTGCTCGAGGCCGAATGCTTGGAACTGAACAAGAGGTTCATAACGTTCAACGAGCGGCGGCGGCCTTACGTGATACTGAAATGGTGCATGACGGCCGACGGCTTCATCGACGACGGCTTCAAGCCCACGATGCTGTCGACGCCGTTCACCCAGATGCTCTGCCACAAGCTGCGCGCCGAGAACGACGCCATACTCGTAGGCCGCGTGACAGACGAGCGCGACCGCCCGCGCCTGGACGTGCGCCTGTGGAGCGGGCCATCCCCTCTGCGCCTGACGCTCGACCGCAACCGCCCGTTCAGCCCCGAAGCCGACTTCGGCAGGCCCGTCATACCGCAACTGTTCAAGTGGCTCTACGCCCGCGGCGTGCAGTCGCTCGTCGTGGAGGGCGGAGCCAAGACGCTTAACTCATTTCTCGGGAACGACGGCTGGTGGGACGCGATACGGCGCGAGACCTCGCCGCGCTGCGTGGCAAGCGGCACGCGCGCCCCAAGGCTGCCCGAGTGCGCCGTAAGGGTAAGCCGCAGTGAATACGACGGGAACACGATAGAAGTGTTCAAAAAAACTGATCGGAAAAATACGACCATTTAGGCGAATTAGGCGAATTAACGTTAGTTCGGTATAATGAATATTTTCATAAACATCAACGGACATCCCTTGTAGGGACATAATTCTGAAGATTGCTCCATTAAGACGCAATCGTGTCCGAAGCCTCGTAGAGGCGTATGTAAACGTGTTTCAGCATCAAATACGTTCATTACGGAACGTGCGGACATAATAAATTATATGAATATCCGCAATCGGCCAAATACTTACTTACATCCTCTTCTAAGAAGTCGGCAGCATACCGTCATTCCGGGCCGGGACCCGGAATCCAGGAAACAGCATTTTGCGAATAAAGCGTTTTTATACTGGATTCCGGGTCCCGGCCCGGAATGACGGTATGCTGCCGACTTCTTAGAAGAGGATGTAAGTAAGTATTTGGCCGATTGCGGATATTCGTAATAAATTATGTCCCTACAAGGGATGCTTTCAGGTGTTGGTAAAATTAGTTTTTATACCGAACTCACCTTAATTAACGTTAGTTAGGCTTAAGGGTAATTTCACAAAACATCAGTTATTGCATTGAACTCAATACAGTCGGTGGCATTTTGTCATTCCGGGTCTAAGCCCGGAATGACAAAATGCCACCGACTTCTTATCCATTAGGATGGATTCCTTTCATTATGCCGAACTGACGTTAATCAGACTAATTGGCAAGATACGCAGGACGCGCGCCCCGTTAGGCCGATTGGCCTTACCCGGGCCGTTCCCCCATCCGCCCAATCAACAAAAATGAAAGGATGCGCCGCTTGGCGCATCCTTTCATTTTATCTAAGCGTAAGCTAAATGCTTATTACTTTGCCTCGACGTGGCCCTTGCTCCTCTCCTTCTTGCCGAGCGTGAGGTAAGCCACCGGCGCGGCGATGAAGATCGACGAGAACGTACCGAACACGATACCGAGAATCATCGTCAACGAGAAGCTGCGGATGCTCTCGCCTGC
>CALUIJ010000171.1 GCA_944320675.1 uncultured Prevotella sp. | reverse complement strand
ATCAAATTGAGGATTAAAAGCATTCGTTTAATGGCATTTAATCAAAGTAGTTTAAGTGCGTTTATAAGCATTCAATCGCACAACTCATAGGTAACTTTATAGGTAACTTCTCGGTTTACGGTAAATAGAAAAACTCCGAAACACTTGATTACTAAGCACTTCGGAGTTTCTTGGGTGGTACCACCAGGAATCGAACCGGGGACACAAGGATTTTCAGTCCTTTGCTCTACCAACTGAGCTATGGCACCATTGTCTTGCTTTTTGCGAGTGCAAAGATATGCGTTTTTTATCATTCACGCAAGTTTTTTCGTAAATTTCTTGTGAAAAATGCACGTGTTTCAAAATTTTGCAGTATCTTTGCACCCGCAAATCGGGATTTAGCGCAGTTGGTAGCGCACTACGTTCGGGACGTAGGGGTCGCTGGTTCGAGTCCAGTAATCCCGACAGAAGATGAGCTAACTTGCAGACAACATGCGAGTTAGCTCAATTCTTTAACAACAAGTGGGACAATATGTAGACACTTGAAAAAACATATTATTAACGTATCTCTCATCAGTAAAACGAGGAGAGAAAAAAAATGACTCTTTCTGAAAAAAACAGCGAGCTGATAAAAGATATATATCAGTGGACTTATCCCCGATTGGCCGTCGGCAAGCGCAATTATGTTCACTTCTCATCTTTCGACCCTGAATCAGGAAAGATGAAGCGCAAGAAGATCCATCTCGGCCGTTGCAAGACGAAGACCGAGCTGAAGTCGACTTCCGACAGGATAATCAAGCGACTTGTCGAGAAACTGTCTTCCGGTTGGAATCCATGGATAGACGCCAACAATCATTTGGAATACACCTTATTTGTCGACCTGTGCGACAAATACCGTGAATTCATCTATAAGAGCTACAAGAGCAACGACCTTCGCGAGCAGACTATGACGAGTTATCTTAGCTATCTGAATGTATTCCAGAAATGGGGGTCACATGCCGGTATCACCTATATATACCAGTTTGACCACCGTAAGGTCAGCGCTTTTCTCGATTACGTGTACATTGAGCGCAACAACACCATGCAGACACGCAACAACTATCTATGTTGGTTGAAGGTATTCAGTCATTATCTTATAGAGAGGTGTTATATCAATATAGACCCGACTACCGGTTTCAGCGTCATTAAGAAGAGAGGCAATAAGCAGCGCAAGGTCATTCCCGACCAATTACTTAAGAAAATCAAGGACTTCCTCGAAGTGAAGAACAAGCATTATCTGTTGGCGTGCTATTTAATACACTATTGTTTCATCAGGCCGCATGAAATGTCCATGCTTAAGATAAGAGACATTAATCTTAAGAAGTGCACCATGCGCATTAGCGGTGACATATCGAAGAACCATTACGATGCTGTCATCACCCTGCCTAAGCACGTAATAATGCTTATGCTTGACCTTAACATTTTCGACAGCCCCGGAACATTCTACATCTTCAGTGACAGGTTCCGTCCCGGCGCCAGGAAGAAGTCGGAGAAGGCCTTCCGCGACTATTGGAACGAGACGCTGCGTCCTGCCGTCGGTCTTGCCTACGAATACAAGTTCTATTCCCTGAAGGACACAGGCATAACCAACATGCTGCGTGCCAAGACCGACATACTATCCGTACGAGACCAGGCAAGACATTCCAATATAGCAATAACGGACACATATACGCCGAAGGACATAGCAGATGCAAATGAGCTTCTCATCAACTACGAGGGAGTCTTATAATGTCATTTCGTAGAAATAGCCCGTCATAAGCTTGTTTATGCCCTTGTCGTTTATTTCCAATTCTATCTTGTCGCATAGGAACTTCTTATTACGGAACACAAAAATATTCTTAGGATCAGGTACGTCGTCGGCCAAGAACTTGATGACGACCTGCTCCTTGCTTTCCAGCCTCTTCTTCCGCTCGTGGAACCGCCCTATGTTTTTCTCGGCTTTCCCACCCTCGAACCTGAACGACCCACCTTCATATTCGTTAGGGCAATTAAGGAACGACACATCCTTATCGATAACCTTAATATAGAAGTCATGTGTCTTGCCGGTTAAGAAGTACAGTTCCATTCTTTCCGCTTCCTCCTTCTCCGTCGGCTCGTTGCCGTTCTCAAGGTAGTCCTCGACCGACACATAATCACTCAACGCCTCGCTTTCCGTATATTCTGAATCGTTAGTTGAAGAAGGCATGGAAAATCCGATTTCCTCATAGATACCACTAGGTCTGAAACTAATAAGGTCATATATTCGAATATCGAACTCGACATGTTGAACTGCGCACGGCACCATGTTAAGTTCGACTTCGTTATCCGACTCATCCCTTCTCAGGTGCATGAACCATCCGAATGAGGTAAGAGAAAACCTTACGCTCCCATCTTCGTCTTCCGACTTACGGCAATATCCCCATCCCTCCCCGAACGGGTCGTTTGTGAAGTGGAAAACCGAAGTCATCTTCTCCCTTTCGCTCATGTTATCCAAGTCCCTCTGCGCAACGCTCATTGAGACGTACTCCTTCATGGAGAACTTCGACAGGACATCTTCGCTTATGTCAGCATATTTGTTTTCCTCCGAGTCCGATAGGTTGTAAACGAGGTTCGACGCCCCGATGTATTCCAGGCCGTCCTCGTCGTAGTCAGTGTTAAACTCGTCCAGGCATTCATATTCTACGGTGCCTAATGTGTCAAAGTAACGATGGAGTGAAACCGTTTTTCCCTTCTCGTCGTAAACATATCCGATATTAAAGAGCTTTCTCAGCTCATCGAGGAACGTCTTCACCGACCAGTGAGGGAGCGCACCCTTCAACGTCGTTGAATACCTGTTATTATATATAAGTACGCGCGACCACGGCTCTTCGTCGAGGAAGCATGCCTCCAGCTTATAACCGATAAACAGGAACACCCTCCTTACCACGTTCGCAAGGTAAGGTTGTATTGCCATGTTTTGTATTATCGGCTCGCCGTATTCCCCCTCTTCATTACGTTTGAAGTCCTTCCTGTTGAGCACGACGTCGTTAGTCTCATCATAAACCGGTGGAAGAGCATACAACCCATCCTCCCCCATGTCGGTCATATTCCCTTCCTGTACGTTGACATCCTGATAAGCATCAATCTCGTCTATGAATATCGAAGAATAGTAGTCATCCGTGGCCGACAATCTTACGCCCGAAACTATCTGCAGTTTGACCGATATGTTGGAAATCGTCGTAATCGTAGCCTTACCCCTGATGATAATCAGGTTGTCGGCATAGAGAATGCAATCTTTATATTCGACAGCCCTCTTCATCACGTCTATGCGGTTAAGACTTCCGAAAAACTTACGGTTTGCGAATATCGACAACGGGAACTCAATCTCCATTGTCTGAGCGTCACGGTCTTTAATAAGCGAGTTCTCCTTAGTGACCTTGATGCTGTTCCCGAGCGAAGGATAAATCCGATAACCATTAATAATGCAATAGTTCATAATCAGCCTTTCAATCGTTTATATCTTTTATACTGTGCGTCAAGACCATTCACGCCGTCGATGCTCACGTCTGCTTTAATTCCAGATGCCAATATGGCGTTAAGCGAATCAACCACCGTAGCAACGTCGCTGATGACGCGGTTAAGTTCCTCGTTGTCAGTGTTGACGTTGACGACCGGTGCGACGACGGCGGTAGTGCCTGCACCGACCGCACGGCTCACATCGGCAGCCGTAAGCGAAGCGACGGTGTTGTTGCGCTGCGCCTGATCTATCAGTTGCAGCGCCGGCAACAACTGGGGATTATTGACGGCGTGGTGGTTGGCTACGAACTCCCCGGCGTGTACAACGCCGGCTTCCTTGCGGTAGTCGCCCGGTCCGGTGAAACCACCCTCGTAATAACCTTCCGCTTCCGCCTGATGCTGTTTTTTTATCGTTGCGACCTGAATCATGCCGGAAGCGGTAGCAGCCGCAGCGGCTGCGTATGCGAGAGGTACGGTCCAAGGCTGCTCAGGCTGTAAAACAGCATTGAACGCAGAGATCGCGCTGAAAGCCGTGCTTGCCAAGGCCTGCGCAATCTCGATTTTCATCGCCTTCTTATTAGACTTGTTTTTCGCCTCCTTAATCTTCTCGTCCCTTTCCTTCTCCAGTTTCTCTTTCTTCTTCGAGTTTTTCCCGGCCGCTTCAATCTGCTTGTCATAGTTAGCCTGAATCTTAGCCACCTCGTAATCCGAGCACGCCTGAGTATAAGCCGATGCGGAATTGATGATGTTATTAATCGACGAGTAAGCCGCCATAGCCGCTTCCACGAGTCCGTCCAACATCGCCTGATCGTTCATCTTCTTAGCCTCGTTGTACGCTTTGCTATTCTCGTAATCCTCACCGTACAATGCCTTAAGCTGTTCATTGACCTTGCGTCTGTACTCTACAGTCTTGAATATTGACGCGAACGCTGTAACGTCCATGTCAGAACCGTCGGTGACGTATTCCGGCCTCGGCCCGGCATTAGTCTCGGCCGTATGCAAAGATGAAGCAGCCGTCTGCCGTGTCGCGTCGTCGGGCGTCACCGGCGGCGCGGCGTACTTCGCCCTTATGGCCATCAACGCCTGCTGGTATTCCTCCTCTCTCAGCAAGCCTTCCTCATGGAACTTCTCGAGCCATTTAAGCTCTTGTTCCTGCAGCATATCATTCCCCATATTAAGGTATTCCCTCTTAAGCTCCATAAGCCTTTCCTCTTGCCTTACCTGAAGCTCGTACTGGTGCTCGTTCTCCTTGTCCTCTATCTCTCCTTTCAGCGCAAGCCATTCCTCCGTACCTTTCTTCTCCATGTCCAGCCTCTTATACAGCGCATCCATTTCGTTTTGGAATAAAGCCTCGTTCAAGGCATCCTCGTCCTGATATATCTCGGAGCTCCTGTCGTAGTACATTGCGTTAAGCATAGCTTCCTTCTTTACCTTCGCCCTCTCTATCTCCTGCAAGTCAATCCTCTTAAGCCTCTCCGTCGTCTCCTCCTTAATCCTCAGCTCATCGTCGGCCAGCATCTTAGCCTCGTTAGACTCCTCGCCCCATATCTTCCTTCGTTTTTCTATGCTGTCAAGCTGCAGCTTCTCCCGTTGCCTTAGGTACGTCCTGTAATTTATAAGACCGTTGCCATACATATATTCCACCGTTGTCAGCTGAACGTTAAGTGAAGCAACCTCGTCCTTGTTCTCCTGTTTCCTTCTTCTTGCCTCCTCTTTCTCTGTCTCTTTCCTCTCTTGCTCTATTTTCTTCCTTTGCTCTTCTTCCTCCTTTCCTTGTCCTACAACTGTACTGTTGCCCTTAGTCTTGTCAAGCTTTACCTTCGATTCCAACGATTTTTCATAAGCCGCCTTATTCTCCAGCAGCGCCTTGTTATTCTTACCCAGCTCTTTCCTCAGCGTCCTTTCCTCCTCGTTAAGCTCGTTCATTGCATCATTATACCTAATCAACGCCGCCTGCGCAGTGTTCAAGGCGTAGCCGTCTATGCTCGTCCTGTCATTCCAGCCAACGTTAAACGAACCTTCCGAGAACAATGTCCTAAGGCCGTTCCTCGTGCGCTCAATCTTATCCGCAATGTCGTTTACAGCCGTCTGGAAACCGTCGTACCATTTAGAGTAATCCTTATTCCGGGCTTCATCCTTCTTACGGTTTACCTCCTCCAGCTTAGCGGTAATCTCCTTCGCCTTAGCGTTAAGCAGCAACGACTGCGTATAAGCGTCCACGGCCTTCTTCGCCGCCTGTGTGTTGATATTCTCCGACGTGAGCCACCCCAGGTATTCCGGGCTAATCTTGTTAAGCTCTTCAATCGCCTTCTTGCGAACAATGTCAGACTCGGCCTTATTCGTAGCCCTATTATACAGATCCGTCAGTTGTTCCTTCTCCGCGGTAATCAAGTTAAGCGCGTTCTTCTCGACCTCCTGAAGGTCGAGTTGCGCCTTATTGACTTCCTGTATTGAATTTCTCCAGTCACGGTAGGCAGCAATCAGCGCGAAAACCGCGGCGGTAACCGCCATATACGGATGCTTCAACATCGTAGCGTAAAGCGCCCTCAGCCCCGTGAGGATCTTGCCAGTCCACAAGACCTTCAGCTTATCAACAACAATGGAAGCCTTCTGTATTGCGATATAAGTGCCTATTGCGCCTACGAGAGTAATTATAACGTTGATGTGCTTTGTGACGAATCCCACAATAACAGACAACGACTTAACAAGCAGTCCGCCCGACGTAATTGTGTACTTAACGACCGGCATCAATTGTTCTCCGAGCGTCACTGTAAGGTCTACGAAGTCTTTTTTTGCCTTGTCCAACCCCGCCTGCACCGTATTATTCTGCTTGTCGAACTCGTTAAGCACGCTCGTACCCTCAGCGTAAGCCTTGTTGGCAATATCCTGAGCTTCTTTCAACTGGTCAAGGTGCGAAGCGACAGAGGAAAGCACGCCGACGGCACGCGTGCCGTCAAGCTGCATTTCCTTGAACATCGGCGCCATTGCGTCGAATCCGCCCCGTGCGCTCATCGTCTCGAGGAATTGTATAATCGCGGCGTTGGTGTCCGTCTTAAGAAGGTTTGTGAATTTCTCGATCTCCATACCCGCTATCTTAGCAAACTTCGCCGGGTCTTGGAACATGGCCGTTATAAGCTGGCTGAACACCGTCGCCGACGTTGCAGCCTCCTGCCCGTTCTGGTCGAGCGCCGACGCAAGACCCATCAGTTGAGTCTGTGTCATTCCTGCTTGTATTGCAACACCTGAAAGCTCTGTAGTAAAATCTACGATATACCCTGCGTTCGCAGACGACGACTGCGCAAGGTCGTTCACGGCCGATCCCGTAGCGAGCATCGCTCCGCGCAAACCCATGCGGTCATCCTCACCGAACATCTGCGCCAGCTTGCCTATATTGTCGACGGCCCCCTCTCCGAGGTCGTCGCCCAGTGAGACGTTAATCTTGTCGGCAGCGTCGACGAACTCTTCGATCGCTTCCGTGCTTGCTATACCCAACCTTCCGGCAGCCCCGGCCAGCTCGTTCAACTCCTCCCGGGACGTTCGCGTGTCCATATTCTTGAAGTCCTCGTTCATCTTTCGAACTTCCTCGTCCGTCTGCCCCGTATATTTCTGCACGTTGGCCATTGCCTCCTCCATATCAGCGTAAGCATTAGTAGCCTCCCTCACGCTCAACGACAGAGCCGTGATGCTGGCGAGGATGCCCATTATCGCGTCCATGTTGTTGTTGTAGAAGTCGACAGTCTTTCTAAACAATCCACCTTCGGTAGCCGCCGCCGATTCCTTCTGAATATTCCTAAGCTCAGTCTTACACTCTTTCAGTTTCTTCTGAAAGTAGTCCCATTGTTGCGTTCCCCTCTGCACAGCTCCGCTGTCAAGTTCCTTGTTGATAGCCCTTATCGTGCTTCTGATTTCGCTAACCGAAGCCGTGGAAAGATTATTAAGCACCCTGTCGACGTTTTGCGCAGTCGTAGATAATGCCTTCATCTGTTTCTCACATTCCCTTATCTGCTTGCTTGCGGTCTTGAACGCCTTATCGTCGCCGTCAATAAGAGCCTGTTGCTTGGCCTTGCGGTATTTCTCCACGCTCTTCTGCAGCTCGTTAAGTCTGTTTACGGCTTGCTCGTCGTTCAGGAATATGGTAGTTGTGTATGTATTATTATTTGCCATAAAAAGCATTAAGTTTGGTCTTATGCAAACATAATGCTATTTACAAAACAAGAAAAATACATTATATTTGTGAATATGGAAAAGATAAGATACAGGTTTGTTTTCAACCGCAAGAAAACACTTAACAAGGAAGGCAAGGCACTGGTTCAAGTCGAAGCCACGTTGAACCAACGCAAGGCCTACATGACCACCCATGTATATCTTAAGCCCGAGTGGTGGGATAAGGATAAAAAGTTAGTCGTAAACCATCCTCAGGCCGAGGGCTTGAACCTGATGTTGTGGCAATTCGTCCTTGACCTTCAGAATGCCGAGATAGAGATGTGGAAGCACGGTGTAACGCCAACGTTGGCCCTGATAAAGGGCTGTGGAAAAGGTATGCCCGAAGTCACTTTCAAGGGATTCTCGAACAAGATGATAGAGCAGAGCGACAGAAGCGAAAAAACAAAGGAGAACCTACGCAGCACGGTAAGGGCCGTGTGCAATTTCAGAAAAGGAATAAACTTCAACGACCTTACTTACACCTTCCTTAAGGATTTCGAGCAGCACCTGAGGAAATCAGGCAAGCGTACCAACACCGTCGGCAAGCACATGCGCCAGCTTAGGACAATCATCAACGAGGCCATAAACCACGGCATTATCAAGGCCGACGACTACCCATTCAAGAAGTACAAGATAAAGAGCGAGCGAGGCCGCTTCGAATGGCTCACACCTCAAGAGCTGAAGCGTTTGGAAAACCTTAAGCTCGCGAACAAAGGCCAACGCCACATTCTCGACGCCTTCCTTTTCTGCTGCTATACAGGTCTGAGATATTCCGACTTCATAAGGATGAAACCAGAGTGGATAGAGAAGATCAACGGCAAGCCGTGGCTGCACTTCTTCACCAAGAAGACAAACACCGAAGTCAGGCTGCCGTTGTCTCTGCTTTTCGACGGCAAAGCCTTGAAGATCATCGAGAGGTACGGCGACATAAGCAAGCTGGCGCACATATACGGCAACCACGACACCAACGTAGCGTTATCCCATATTATGGAAGCTGCCAAGATAGGCAAGCGCGCAACCTTCCATGCCGCAAGGCACACATGCGCCACCCTTCTTGTCTACAAGGGCGTGCCGATAACGACCGTCCAAAAAATCTTGGGACATTCCCAGCTCAGGACAACTCAGGTATATTCCGAAATCATGCCTGAAACAATGGTTAAGGATTTGAGTAAAACCCTAAAAAAACAGTCCAAAGATAATAATTAGTAGAAATTAACGAATATACCCCTCATGTCTCGTGCGTATTTTTATGCGCAAAAAAAAGCATCTACTTTTGTGCAAAAAAGCTAAGGACATGTGGGATGATGTTAAAGGAATGGTCGGCGGCGGCATAATGGCCGTCATCGCATATTTGGAACCGATAAGAGGCGAGGAGATGTCATTGTTGACAATCTTCGTCCTGAATTTCTTTGCCGGTTACTTATCCGGCATGCTTGTCGATAAAGAGCCTTTCTCGTTGAAAAAGGCGCTCCGTTGCATAGGCGAGGCAACGGTGTTTTTCGTGTTGTGCGCCGTGCTGTTTTTCATCGGCGACTTGAAGGGCGAAAAGCAAGGCGCGCTCCAGTGCATATCATTCATTTCTTACACCATTCTGTATTTCTACGCCTTGAACATTCTGAAGAACCTGAAGAAGATCCTCAAGCGTGGCACAAGCGCCTTCAAGGTAGTGGCTTTCCTCTATTACATCCTCAGCGTCGAGTTTATTAAGCATGTGCCCTTGTTAAGCAATTACATTAATATAACCCATAAAAATATTGAAAATGAGAAAGATTGAGCGTATTTTCGTGCACTGCACGGCAGGCAGTCAAAAGCAGACAGTCGACGATCTGCGCGCCGAGTTCAAGGCCAAGAAGTGGCGCAACCCAGGTTATCACTACGTCGTCCATGCCGACGGCAAGGTGAGCCAGTTGCTCGGCGAGCAATTCGTAAGCAACGGAGTGAAGGGATACAATTCCACTTCCATAAACGTAGCCTACATCGGCGGTATTGATTCAAGAGGAAAAGCCGTCGATAACAGGACAGACGAACAGAAAGCATCGCTCGTAAAGCTCCTGAAAGAGCTTAAGGGCCGATACCCGAAGGCCGAGATCATGGGACACCGTGATATATCGGCCGACACCAACGGCAACGGAATCGTAGATCCGTGGGAGCGAATCAAGGAATGTCCTTGCTTCGACGCGATTAACGAATACAAAAACATTTAATTATGAGAAGTCCATTAAGATTATCCTTCCTGCTTATCACGTTATTAATGATAAGCTGTAAGAGTGTTGAATATGTGCCCGTAGAGACAGTAAAGACCGAGACCGTTTACAGGAGCGACACCGTAAGAACCGCCGACAGCGTGTTGATCAGCGCCATTGACACCGTTATCATCCGTGGTGATACGGTGACAAAGGTGCAATGGCGCACGCGTGACGTTGTAAGGAATGTCTATAAGACCAAGACCGACACCGTGTCCAAGCTCGAATGTATGGAATTCCCTACTATAATTGAGAAGGAATTGACCGGCTGGCAGAAACTACGCATGTATGCAGGTGATATAACCCTGATAATGCTGTGCGGTTTGCTTATATGGTGCCTGTATTGGTTTGTAAGAGACTTAATAAGCCGCAGGAAAAACAATTAAT
>CALUIJ010000170.1 GCA_944320675.1 uncultured Prevotella sp. | reverse complement strand
CCAAGGCCGTGCCCGTCATCATACAGCCGATGACGAGCGACATGAAGTCGTTGCCCTCGCCGAGGAGCTTGTAGAACGTGCCGTCGGGCTGGATTATAACGTCTTGCGCCACCTCGAGCAGGAACGTCAGCATGAACGTGGCGTAGATGGTCTTCATCAGGAAGCGCCATCCCAATATCTTCAGCGCGGCGACGATGAGCACGGCGTTGATGATGAAGAACGTGTACTGTACTGGGAACTTCGTGGCGTAGAACACCACGGCGCCGATTCCGGCGATGCCTCCGGTCACTATCTCGTAAGGCAGGAGGAACACCGTGAAGGCGAACGTGTAGAGCATAAGGCCGAGCGTGATGTTAACGTAGTCTTTCAGCTCGCGGGTAATTGCTTGTTTTATCATAGTATTTTTAGGTTTTAGTGGGAGTTCTGGGAGGAATGGGAGGGCTGGGGGGAATGGGAGAAATGGGAGGGCTGAGAGGGCTGAGAGGGCTGGGAGGAATGTGAACTTGGCTTAACCAAGGATAGCCATATTCCCATTTCTCTCATTTCTCCCAGAACTCTCAGCTCTCCCATTCCTCTCATTCCTCCCATTCCTCCCATTTCTCCCATTCCTCCCAGCTCTCCCATTATTTCACCACAATATTCACGATTTTCTTTGGCACTATTATCACCTTGGCCACGTTTTTCCCGCCGATGTATTTCTTCGAGCGTTCGTCGGCCATCACGGTGTCTTCAATCGTCTTGTTGTCGGCGTCGGCCGGGAACTGCATCTGGAAGCGGGCCTTGCCGTTGAACGACACGGTAAGCTGCACTGTGCTCTCTACCAAGTACTTCTCGTCGAACTCGGGCCATGCGGCGTCGCACACGGTAGTGTCGTTGCCCAGGGCCGTGTGCCACAGCTCCTCAGCCGTATGGGGCGCGAAGGGGGCTATGAGCTTCACGAGCTCGGTGAGCACCTTGCGGTTGCGGCACTTCATCTGGGCCATTTCGCCCACGCATATCATGAACGCGGCCACCGACGTGTTGTAGCTGAACGTCTCGATGTCGCCCGTCACCTTCTTAATCAGCTTGTGCAGGCTCTTCAGCTCGTCGGCCGTAGGCTCGCCGCCGTCGAGAGGGTTAAGGCCGTCCTTGCCGGCGTAGAGCGCCCAGAACTTCTTAAGGAAGCGGTGGCAGCCGTCGATGCCGTTGGTGTCCCACGGCTTGCTCTGCTCCACCGGGCCGAGGAACATTTCGTACAGGCGCAGCGTGTCGGCACCGTAGCGCTCGACTATCATGTCGGGGTTGACGACGTTGTACATCGACTTCGACATCTTCTCTATCGCCCAGCCGCACACGTACTTGCCGTCCTCGAGCACGAACTCGGCGTTCTCGTACTCGGGCCGCCACGCCTTGAAGGCGTCTATGTCGAGCACGTCGGCGTGTACTATGTTCACGTCTACGTGGATTGGCGTAACGTCGTACTTGTCCTTAAGGCCGTATGATACGAATACGGGGGCGGCGTCGTGGTCGTTGCTGTTCACGCGGTAGACGAAGTTTGAGCGGCCCTGTATCATGCCCTGGTTGACGAGCTTCTTGAACGGCTCCTCCTCGCACGACACGCTGAGGTCGAATAGGAACTTGTTCCAGAAGCGTGAGTATATAAGGTGGCCGGTGGCGTGCTCCGTTCCGCCGACGTACAGGTCTACGTTGCGCCAGTACTGGTCGGCCTCGGGGCTTACGAGAGCCTGGTCGTCCTTCGGGTCCATGTACCTTAGGTAATACGCCGACGAGCCGGCGAAGCCGGGCATCGTGTTAAGCTCCAAGGGGAATACGGTAACGTTGTCAATGAGCTGCTTGTCTACCACGCAGTTGTTCTCCGTGTCCCAAGCCCAGCGCTTGGCGTGGCCGAGCGGCGGCTCGCCCGTCTCGGTGGGTTTGTATTGGTCTATCTCGGGCAGCTCGAGCGGCAGGCACTCCTCGGGTATCATGTAAGGCATCGAGTCCTTATAATATACGGGGAACGGCTCGCCCCAGTATCTCTGGCGCGAGAAGATGGCGTCGCGGAGGCGGTAGTTCACCTTCACGCGGCCGAGCCCGTGCTCCTTGACGAACGCCTTGGTCTTTTGTATGGCTTCCTTGACGCTCAGTCCGTTCAGGTTAAAGCCGCCGACGGCCTCCACCCCGCTCTTCGGCGAGTTGCACACCGTGCCCTCCTTTGCGTCGAAGCTCTCCTCGCTGACGTCGCAGCCCTCGATGAGCGGGCGTATCTCGAGGCCGAAGTGGCGGGCGAAGGCGTAGTCCCTTGAGTCGTGCGCCGGCACGGCCATGATGGCGCCCGTGCCGTATCCGGCCAGCACGTAGTCGGAGATCCATATAGGTATGTCCTCGCCCGTGAAGGGGTTGACGGCGTAGCTGCCCGAGAACACTCCGCTAACCGAGCGGTCGCTGATGCGCTCGCGCTCGGTGCGCTTCTTGGTGCGCTCGAGGTAAGCCTCCACGTCGGCCTTCTGCCCCTCGGTGGTGACGAGCGGCACGAGCTCGCTCTCGGGCGCGAGCACCATGAACGTTACGCCGAAGATTGTGTCGGCGCGCGTCGTGAAGACAGTGAAATTAAGTGAAGAGTTAAGAGTGGAGAGTGAAGAATCCGTATCCTTCTCTTCATTTGGATTTTTAATTTTTAATTTTTCATTTTTAATTTTGAAAACTATCTCCGTTCCCTCCGAGCGTCCTATCCAGTTGCGCTGTGTCTCCTTTAGCGACTCGGTCCAGTCAACGGTGTCGAGTCCGTCGAGCAGCCTTTGGGCGTAGGCCGACACGCGCAGGCACCACTGCATCATCTTCTTCTGCACCACGGGGTAGCCGCCGCGCACCGACACGCCGTCGACCACCTCGTCGTTGGCCAGCACGGTGCCCAGTCCGGCGCACCAGTTCACCATCGTCTCGCCCAGGTAGGCCATGCGCCAGTTCATCAGCGCCTGCTGCCGCTCTTTCCCGGTCATCGCGCCCCACTCTTCCGCCGTCAGCTTAAGTTCCTCGCTCCCGGCGGCGTTGATGCCCTCGGTGCCCCGCTTTTCGAGGTGCTTCACGAGTTCGGCTATCGGACGGGCCATGCCGAGGTCGTTGTCGTAGTACGACTCGAACATCTTCTTGAACGCCCACTGCGTCCACTTGTAATACCGTGGGTCGCAGGTGCGCACCTCGCGGTCCCAGTCGAACGAGAATCCTATCTTGTCTAACTGCTCGCGGTAGTGGTTGATGTTCTCGTCGGTGGTCACGGCCGGGTGCTGTCCCGTCTGTATGGCGTACTGCTCGGCCGGCAGTCCGTAGGCGTCGTAGCCCATGGGGTTGAGCACGTTGAAGCCCTTCATGCGCTTGTAGCGCGCGTATATGTCCGACGCTATGTATCCCAAGGGGTGGCCTACGTGCAGCCCCGCCCCCGAGGGGTAAGGGAACATGTTGAGCACGTAGA
>CALUIJ010000169.1 GCA_944320675.1 uncultured Prevotella sp. | reverse complement strand
AGAGTATCTTGTCGGCCGTCTGGTTGAGTATTCCGGCGATTCCGAGCACGAGGATGGGCCACCCGTAAGAGAGCATGCGGCGCAAGAGGGCGCGGTCGAATACGTACTTGAAGCCGGTAAGCTCCTTTTCCAACAGGAGCATCAGCGCGGCGGAGCAGAACAGGTTGATGTAGAAGGCGTAGCCTACGCCCACCTCGGGCGAGTAAATCCGCGAGACGAAGCCCTGGCCGCCCGCGCTTTCGTACCACGCCGGGAGGGCGAGGAAGAACACAAGATTGAGCGCGATGGACATCAGGATGTTGGCCAATTTGAGCGCGGCGAACTTCACCGGCCGCTTCTTATACCTGAGATAGGCGAACGGTATGCACTGGAACGCATCCAAGGCCACCGTCACCGCCATCACCCACACATACGAGGGATGGTCGGCATAGCCCATGAACGCCGACACTGGCCCGATGAACGCTATGACCAACAGGGCGAACAGGAGCGACGTGGTGCCGACGGAGACGAGCGCGGTGGAGTAAACCCGCCGCGGGTCTTCGCCCTCCTTGTTGGCGAAACGGAAGAAAGTGGTCTCCATTCCGTAGGTCAGTATGACGAGCAGCAGCGCCGTGTAGGCGTAGACGTTGGTGATTACGCCGTAGCCGCCCCCGGCGGCCGACAGCGTAGCCGTGTACAACGGCACGAGCAGATAGTTGAGGAACCGCCCAACAATGCTGCTCAGTCCGTAAATCGCAGTGTCCTTTGCAAGAGAGCCTAAACCAGCCATAATCTTTTAAATATTATTTCATTAAAAGTCATCAAATATGTTGCAGCATGCGAAAACATCCCTTGTAGGGACATAATTCATTATGTCCGCACGTTTCGCAGAAACGTATTATAACAGGCATCAGCGCTTGCGATACGCCTTTTCAAGGCGTGCGGACATAATGAATTATGTCCCTACAAGGGATGATTACCCGTCCTCTTACACGAAGTTTAACGCAAAATGTTTATTGTTTTATATATTTCGTCAACCACGTCCGCATGTTTTTCATTCATTTTATCATACATCCAACGTTCCGGATTCACCGTAATGTAATTGTTTATGAAATCAAACATGCGCCGGTTTCTTATAATCACATCGTAATACGAACGTTGCCAAAGCCTCATGTCGTATTCACGCCAACCGCAAGTTTCCATACCCTTACGGTATAAACGCGAAGTAACAGCCTTAAACTGCCGCATAACTTCAGGTATGCCGAGTCCGTTATTATTGAACAATATGGCATGTCGTGGTTCGGCATCACGGCACTATTCAACACCTCAAGTCCCTTAAACCTCGTCTCAAGGTCGTTTATGCATCTGCCCACCATTGCTCCTGCATCGTTCGGCAAGAACCGTCCGCCAACTACTCTGCCGAAAAGTTCGCGACGACCTACGGTCACCACCGTTACAAAATAATACCCGACTGTAGAATAATCGTATCCTTCCATTCGGAGATTCTTACGTTGCACCCTATCCATATACCTTTAAAAGAACAAATAGCATACCGCTATCGCCGCCACTACTCCCGCCAAGTCGGCCAATAATCCGCAGGCCACGGCGTGGCGGGTGTAGCGCACGCCGACGCTGCCGAAGTAGACGGCGAGGATGTAAAAGGTGGTGTCGGTGGAGCCCTGGAACACGCAGCTCAGGCGGCCTACGAACGAGTCGGGGCCGTAGGTGGACATAGCGTCGACCATCATGCCGCGGGCGCCGCTGCCCGAGAGGGGCTTCATCAAGGCGGTGGGCAGCGCGCCTACGAACTCACTATCGCCGCCGCAGGCCCCGACGAGCCACGCTATGCCGTCGACCACGGCGTCCATCGCGCCCGAGGCGCGGAACACGCCTATGCCCACGAGTATCGCGACCAAGTAAGGTATTATGCGCACGGCCGTCGTGAATCCGTCCTTAGCGCCCTCGATGAAGGCGTCGTAGACGTTCACCCTGCGCCTCATGCCGGCTATGATGAAACCTACGATGACGCACATCAGCAGGATGTTGGCGGCTGAGGTGCTCACGAGGTTCATCCGCTCCTTGTCCATCGAGCCGAACAGCCATATCACCGCAGCCACGGCGAGGCTCATGCCGCCGAGAGTGAGCAGCATGGTGCGGTTCAAGAGGTTGATGCGCTGGTAGAGGCTGGTCACTATGATGCCGGCCAGCGTCGAGAAGAACGTTGCTATAAGTATGGGTATGAACACGTCGGTGGGCTGCGCCGCGCCGAGCTGGGCGCGGTAGACGAGTATTGACACGGGTATGATGGTAAGCCCCGACGTGTTGAGCACGAGGAACATTATCATCGGGTTGGTGGCCGTGTCCTTCTTCTTGTTGAGTCCCTGCAGCTGCTCCATGGCCTTAAGGCCGAGCGGAGTGGCGGCGTTGTCGAGGCCGAGCATGTTGGCGGCGATGTTCATGAATATCGAGCCGGTGGCCGGGTGGCCCTTGGGTATGTCGGGGAACAGCTTGGTGAACACGGGGCTGAGCACCCTCGCGAGCACGTCTACCACCCCGCCC
>CALUIJ010000168.1 GCA_944320675.1 uncultured Prevotella sp. | reverse complement strand
CGGGATCAGCGCACGATGTGGAGTTATTTCGGCGTGCTCGGCAATCAGTGAGAATCGCCGTCATCGTGCAAAGAAGAAAAGAGCGTTTTCACCATGAAGATTCATCTTGTACCGCACCAGCATTTCGATCTCATCTGGCGCCGGCCGGTCCGCTGGTACCGGGAACGGCGTGCGACAATCTTCCGTCAGGCGCTGGAACTGCTTGAGAAATATGACAATTTCACCTTCTCGTTCTCCCAGACATTGCCGCTGAAGGAGTTTCTCGAGGAAGCGCCGTCGCAGAAGAGCACGGTGTCGGAACTGATCAGTCGCGGACGTCTGGAGTGGATCGGCGGCACGCTGAGCATTCCCGATCTCAACTGGATTTCGCCCGCGGCGCTGATCGCAAACATTCAAGCCGGCCGGCGTTATCTGGAGGAAAATTTCAATTACACGATCCGCGTGGGCGCGTTCGAGGATGCATTCGGCGTACCCGCTCAACTGCCGCAGATCCTGACACGCTGCAATTACGAATTCTACAAGGCGGGCCGGATGCCGCGCTTCGGCGGAGCGGAACCATCCGGCGCCTTCCTCTGGGAGGCGCAGGACGGCACCCGGATCCGCTGCGGCACCAATCCCCCCGACGGCATGTCGTGGGGCTGGGGACACCCGAACAACCCCGACGAACCGCCCGCCTCGACGAAGGAACGGCGAATTCAGCTTGAAAATGAACTTCGCGCCGCCATCCGCGGAGCACTGCGACACGGGGCGGAACACGCGCTCGTCACCTGCATGGGCGAGGAACACGACATCTTTCCCGGCATCGTCGAACTCGTTCACGAATTGCAGCAGGAGTTCTCCGGAGACGGAGTGGAAATTCAATTCAGCACGCATGAAGCGTATTTCCGGAGCATCACCGACTGGGAAAAGCTGCCGCTCTACGGCCGCACGGAGGATTTCTCCCGGCTCTTCACCGGGTGCTACACCTCCCGGATCGACAGCAAACGTCACCCCCGCAAACTGGAAAACACCCTCCTCCTCAACCGATTCGCCGCGGCGCCGATTCCGGAGCATGTCAATGAGACGCTCGCGCTGTTGAACTTCCACGATGCCGCCTGCGGCTGTCACATCCGTGAGAACGCCGAATTTCTCACGGCCCGCTACATCGAAGCACTCGCCGCTCAGGGAAACGCGCCGCGAAACCTCCCGTGGCAGCCGCTCTTCCCGACGTTTTCCAACGGGGAACTCGCCACGCCGCGCCCGGCTTCGGAAACGATCGCCTTCGGACGCTGGTTCATCCGGCTCGATTCCGAAAACGGCGCCGTCGCTGAAGTGACGTTCGACGGCAACGCCGTACCGGTGCCGCAAATTGTGGCGCGCGAAGAAAACGGTACGCTCTGGACGGAGGAGTATTCCGGAAAAGAACGGATCCTTTCCGGTGGGGAATCCACTCCGCTCGTTGCGGAAAACGAAGATGAACTGCATCTTCGCACCGAGTTTTTCACCAATGATTTCCGCGCCTTCTGGCCGGGATTTTCCCGACTGCACGGCGTGATGACCTTGAAGTTCCACCGGGAATCGCCGTGGATCGGCGTTGTGCTGGAGAGCGATTTCCTCGGCAATTCGACCGAACTTGCCATCCGGCTCGCCCTGCCCGGAAAAACATTCCGCACCGGACACGCGGAAATTCCCTTCGGCAGCGTCGAACGGGGGGAATATCCGCGGGAGATGATGCGCGCCGAACTCTTTCCCGCGCTGAACTTCGTCACATTCGACAACTTCATCTGGCTGAACGCCGGGACTCCCGCACACGCATTCAGAGACGGCGGAATGGAAAATCTCTTTCTGCGCAGCCCGGTCAAGCGCTGGGCGCCGTGGTTTCCGGTCACGCCGGAAACTTCGATGTGGGATAACGGTCGCCGCCGGTATGATTTCGCCCTCTGTGTCGATGCGTCGCGCTATACGGCGGGCGACATCCACCGGCTCGGGGTTGAATTCCAGCTTGCCGCCTGCGGCATCACATACGAAACGCGCATTCCGGAAGCGTTGCGCGATTTGCCGGCCGACCTCGTTCCCGCCGGCGTGGATGAAGAAAATTACTGCTGGGTCTTCGAGGCCGCCGGCCGCCCCGGATACTGGCCGTCGCAGCATCTCGCCTTCGCGCCCCGGCAGATTCAAAAGGTGAAACTTGTATGAAATCCCATTTCAGTGATCTGCTTTTCGTCGCCGCCGTCAGCGGCGAAGGCCAATTCCGTCAGTTCGTCGACCCGGAACTCGCGCGGCGGCTGCTCGAAGTGGGCTTCCGCTGTCACTGCTGTTATCTGCCGGAACTGCGGGAAGAACAGTTGAAGGAGTGTTCCGCTCTGGTTCTCATCCGCACCCCGATGCCCGGTCACGCGCAGGATGACAGCGAGCTTTTCCGCCAATGGTCGCCGCGCATTCTCGACGCGGTTCGCAACGGCATGGGGCTGGCGATTTTCTTCTCCGAATCCTACGGCCGCAGCGAAGGCACGCTGGAGGAATTCACCGCTCCGCTGGGGGCCCGCTGCTGTTTCAATCTCATTCATGAAACCGATCCCGCCCGGTGCGGCATGATTCCGAATCTCGACGCCGGAACGACCGTCGTCGCCGATGTAAGCGGCATTCCGTCGCTTTCCGAACTTGAAATCGTCACCGGCGGCGGGCACGGCACACAGCAGTTAAGCTGCGAACTGGAATTCCCCCAATGGCGGATTCTGCTGCGCGGCAGCGAAAGCTGCCGCAGCGAAGCGTTTCCGGCCGGGTTCTACAGTCACGGCAGCCGCGCGCCGATCGAATGGCCGGTTTTCGCGGCGGAACGGCAGTGGGGCGAAGGAAACGTCGTTCTTTTTCCGGGTTCGGCTCCGCTCTGGCTGGCCAGCGGTTTTCTGGGGCGGTTCGGCGGATATCTGCTGCGGCAGCGCCGGAACGCCGGACTGCGTTTTCTGAACGCCGTCTTCGAAAAAACCGCCCGGCGCCGGAACGGCGAAACTCTTCCGCCGGCATTGGCTGAACTCGACCGCCGATGGGAGGCGAACCGAACCTTCTCCTTCCGCTATGCGACCGCGGAGGAACAGCAGGCACTGCGGACGCGGCGTCCCTTCCGGATCTTCGTCGGCACCCCTCCCCCGGGAATGGATGCCGAAACAACAGCCAATCAGGCCCGCGAAAACGGTTGCACCGCCGCGGTCATCGTCGAAGATTACGATGCGCTCACGCCGGAAATCTGGCG
>CALUIJ010000167.1 GCA_944320675.1 uncultured Prevotella sp. | reverse complement strand
ACGGCAACCGCGCCGTGATACATGACAAATGGGAAGACGAATACGGACGCGACGAGTCGTGGACTTACCTCGTAACCGACGACGCAACCGAGACGCCCGATACCGACCTACCCGAGAACCTGTCGCCGCTGGCCAACGTGTTCACGGGCAAGCTGCTCAAGGAGATGGACGGCGACCGCTTCATCTACGAGAACGGCTATCTGACGCAAATAACAAACGACAAAGAGACAATCACCTTCAACTACAACTACGCGACGGGCGCAGACGGCCCTGACGTTTACGTAACTATGAGGGGAGACGGCGACGACGATTTCGCCATAACGCTTAACGAGCAAGGCTTCGCCGAGAAGATTGTACAGACAAGCTACGACCAATACGGTGAGAATGTGTACACAAAGACATTGAAATACGACGCCGACGCCACCTCACGGCCATGAACGACGACCGCAACGGCCGCCTGTATGACCTGACATGGACTGACAGCGACCTGACAAGGGTACACTGGCTCTCAGACAGCGGCAACGAGCACACATATACATACACCTACGGCAACCAGGCAAACACCAACTGCCTGCTGTTCTATTACAAGGTTTACTCGGTTGACATAGACGAAGTGCAATGCCTGTACTACGCCGGCCTCTTAGGCAAAGCCCCAAAACACCTGCCAGAATTGGAGACAAGCGACGGCGGCAGCACAACCACCTTCACCTGGACCGGCAACAGACTGATAGTAGACGGCGACGACTATCATCCTACGGAGTTCAGCTTCTACGAATAACGGCGTTCACCCGGCCCAACCATTCACAAAGAAAAAGGCGATGCGGAATACTGTCCGCATCGCCTTTACTTATTACGTGAAGCCGCTTATTCGGCTTCAACCTTCTCTTTCTCACTATAGTCAATGACGTTCTTACGGTTGGCCTGCATGCGGTCGTAGTCCTCACGCGAGCCTACGATTATCTTGTCGAACTCGCGCAGACCGGTACCGGCCGGGATGAGGTGGCCGCAGATTACGTTCTCCTTCATACCCTCGAGATAGTCTACCTTGCCGCGGATGGCAGCCTCGTTGAGCACCTTGGTGGTCTCCTGGAACGAGGCGGCCGACATGAAGCTCTTGGTCTGGAGCGCCGCGCGCGTGATACCCTGGAGTATCTGCGTTGACGTTGCCGGCACGGCGTCGCGCACCTGCACGGTCTTAAGGTCGCGGCGCTTCAGCGTAGAGTTCTCGTCGCGCAGCTTGCGCGCCGTTACTATCTGGCCCGGCTTCAGCGTCTCGCTGTCGCCTGCGTCTACGACGACCTTCTTGCCCCAGATGCGGTCGTTCTCCTCGGCAAAGTCGAGCTTGTCTACGATTTCCTGCTCGAGGAACGTAGTGTCGCCCGGATCGTTTATCTGCACCTTGCGCATCATCTGGCGCACGATTATCTCGAAGTGCTTGTCGTTGATCTTAACGCCCTGCAGGCGGTAAACGTCCTGCACCTCGTTGACGATGTACTCCTGGACGGCCGTCGGGCCCTTGATGGCCAGGATGTCGTTGGGCGTTATAACGCCGTCGGACAGCGGAGTGCCGGCGCGCACGGCGTCGTGCTCCTGCACGAGGATCTGCTTCGACAGGGAGACGAGATACTTGCGCTGCTCGCCGGTCTTCGAGGTTACGATTATCTCGCGGTTACCACGCTTAACCTTGCCCATGGTCACCTCGCCGTCGATTTCGCTGACGACGGCCGGGTTAGACGGATTGCGGGCCTCGAACAGCTCGGTAACACGAGGAAGACCTCCGGTGATGTCGCCCGCCTTACCGACGGTACGCGGTATCTTGACAAGCGTGGCTCCGGTCTTAACACGCTGGCCGTCTTCCACAACTACGTGGCCGCCCACAGGGAAGTTATATGTACCTACCACGTCGCCGTTCTCGTCGAGGATGTCGCAGGTCGGCACCTTGCTCTTGTCTTTCGACTCGGTGATGATCTTCTCGGTGAGTCCGGTGGTGTCGTCGGTCTCCGAGTGGAACGTAACGCCGTCGATGACGTCGCGGAACTTAAGCGTACCTGCGTACTCGGTTACGATTACGGCGTTGAATGGGTCCCAACGGGCGATGACGTCGCCCTTCTTCACGAGCGAGCCGCCCTTGAAATAGAGCGAACTGCCGTAAGGCACGTTGAGCGTGGAGAGCACGATGTTCGTATTCGGGTCGACGAAACGGATTTCGGCCAGACGGCTTACAACCATTTCGCAAACCACGGGGCCGTTCTCGCCCTCTTCCTCGAACGGCACGGTGCGGAGTTCGTCGAACTCGATGCGGCTGTCGTTCTTGGCAACGATCGACGCATTGGCGGCAGCGTTGGCCGCCACACCACCGGCATGGAACGTACGGAGGGTAAGCTGCGTACCCGGCTCGCCGATGGCCTGGGCGGCGATAACGCCTACGGCCTCGCCCTTCTGCACCATGCGGCTGGTTGCAAGGTTGCGTCCGTAGCACTTCATGCAGACGCCCTTCTTGCTCTCGCAAGTGAGCACCGAACGAATCTCGACGCTCTCAATCGGGCTTTCCTCGATGATCTGGGCTATCGGCTCGGTGATTTCCTCGCCTGCGGCCACGATGAGCTCGCCCGTATTAGGATGTATTATATCATGAACCGACACACGGCCGAGGATGCGCTCGTAGAGCGACGAAATAACCTCGTCGCCGTTCTTCAACGCCGTGCATACAAGGCCGCGGAGCGTGCCGCAGTCTTCCTCGGTGATGATTACGTCGTGCGACACGTCGACGAGACGGCGGGTCAGGTATCCCGCGTCGGCCGTCTTCATGGCGGTGTCGGCAAGACCCTTGCGCGCACCGTGGGTCGAGATGAAGTACTCAAGCACGCTCATTCCCTCCTTGAAGTTCGAGAGAATCGGGTTCTCGATGATCTGCGCACCCTCGGCTCCCGCCTTCTGCGACTTAGCCATAATACCACGCATACCGGCAAGCTGGCGGATCTGATCCTTAGAACCACGGGCTCCCGAGTCGAGCATCATGTAAACGGCGTTGAATCCCTGGTCGGCCTCGGTCATTTCCTTCATCAGCACGTCGCCAAGCTCGTTGTTCACATGGGTCCATGCGTCGATTACCTGGTTGTAACGCTCGTTGTCGGTGATGAATCCCATGTTGTAGTTGTCGGTTATCTGGCGCACTTCCTCGTTGCCCCTCTCCACGAGGGCGGCCTTTTCCTCAGGAATGATGATATCGTCGAGGTTGAACGACAGACCCGCAAGATAAGACATGCGGTAACCGAGGTTCTTGATACCGTCGAGGAACTCGCAAGCGCGGGCGAAACCAACGGCCTTGATTACGTCGGCGATGATGTCGCGGAGGCTCTTCTTAGAGATAATCTTGTTGACGAAGCCAACCTCGTCGGGGATTATCCCGTTGACAATCACACGGCCGACAGAAGTCTCAACCATGTGGGCGTAGAAGTTGCCGTCCTTGTCAACATCATTGACAACCACCTTGACTTGGGCGTGCAGGTCGCACTTGCCCTCGTTATGGGCGATGATGGCCTCCTCAGGACCGTAGAACGTAAGGCCTTCGCCCTTGGCTCCCGGACGGATTTTCGTAATATAATAAAGTCCGAGCACCATGTCCTGCGAAGGCACCGTGATAGGAGCACCGTTGGCAGGATTGAGGATGTTGTGGCTCTGGAGCATCAGTATCTGAGCTTCGAGTACGGCCTCGTTGCTGAGCGGAAGGTGCACGGCCATCTGGTCGCCGTCGAAGTCGGCGTTGAACGCCGTACATGCCAATGGGTGAAGCTGAATGGCCTTACCCTCGATAAGTTTCGGCTGGAACGCCTGGATGCCGAGACGGTGGAGCGTCGGGGCACGGTTGAGGAGCACGGGATGACCCTTCATCACGTTCTCAAGAATATCCCAGATTACCGGTTCGCGGCGGTCGACAATCTTCTTGGCGCTCTTCACGGTCTTGACGATGCCGCGCTCGATGAGCTTGCGGATGATGAACGGCTTGTAAAGTTCGGCAGCCATCAGCTTCGGCAGACCGCACTCGCCCATCTTCAGCTCAGGACCTACGACGATAACCGAACGAGCCGAATAGTCGACACGCTTACCGAGAAGGTTCTGACGGAAGCGTCCCTGCTTTCCTTTCAAAGAGTCTGACAATGACTTAAGCGGACGGTTCGACTCGCTCTTTACGGCACTGCTCTTGCGCGAGTTGTCGAAAAGACTGTCGACGGCTTCCTGCAACATACGCTGCTCGTTACGTAGAATCACCTCGGGAGCCTTGATTTCCATCAGTCGCTTCAAGCGGTTGTTACGTATGATGACACGACGGTAAAGGTCGTTGAGGTCTGACGTGGCGAAGCGGCCGCCGTCGAGCGGGACGAGCGGACGAAGCTCGGGAGGGGTGACGGGGATGATTTTCATTATCATCCACTCTGGCCTGTTCACATTGCGGCTTCCACGGAAAGCCTCTACAACCTGAAGACGCTTCAAGGCTTCAGTCTTGCGCTGCTGTGAAGAATCGCTGTTGGCGCGGTCGCGGAGCTCGTAAGACAAAGAGTCGAGGTCGATGCTTACGAGCAAATCATAAATCGCCTCCGCTCCCATCTTCGCAACGAACTTGTCAGGATCACTGTCGTCAAGGTATTCATTACCGTCAGGCAGGTTGTCCATGATGTCTATGTACTCGTCTTCGGTAAGCAGGTCCATCTTGTGCGAACCGTTCACCTCGATGCCGTCGGCATCCTTCCTGCCCTCCATCACGCCGGGCTGGATTACGATGTACTTCTCATAATAAATTACGGAATCGAGCTTCTTCGTAGGTATTCCAAGCAGATAACCTATCTTATTAGGCAACGAACGGAAATACCAGATATGGGCGACGGGTACGACCAGCTCGATGTGTCCGGTACGCTCACGGCGCACCTTCTTCTCGGTAACCTCAACGCCGCAACGGTCGCAGACGATGCCTTTATATCTTATGCGCTTGTACTTGCCGCAGGCGCACTCATAGTCCTTCGTCGGACCGAATATGCGCTCGCAGAAAAGTCCGTCGCGCTCAGGCTTATAAGTACGGTAGTTTATAGTCTCAGGCTTGGTCACCTCGCCAAAAGAACTTTCGAGGATTTCCTCAGGCGACGCAAGGCTGATGGTAATCTTCGTAAAATTACTCTTTATCTTTGAATCTTTCTTGAAAGCCATATATCTAAGTTGTATTTATTATGTAAAGAGTTTCTGCTGATTAGTCGAGAGTGAGGCTCAAGCCGAGACCGCGAAGCTCGTGCAGCAACACGTTGAGCGACTCGGGAATGCCGGGCGTAGGCATAGGCTCGCCCTTGACAATGGCCTCGTAAGCCTTTGAACGGCCGACCACGTCGTCCGACTTGATTGTAAGTATCTCTTGGAGCACATGGCTGGCGCCGAAAGCCTCCAAAGCCCAGACCTCCATCTCTCCGAAACGCTGTCCGCCGAACTGCGCCTTACCGCCAAGGGGCTGTTGCGTAATGAGCGAGTACGGACCGATGCTGCGGGCGTGCATTTTATCCTCAACCATGTGGCCGAGCTTAAGGAAGTAGGTTATGCCAACAGTAGCAGGCTGGTCGAACGGTTCGCCCGTCTCGCCGTCGTAAAGACGTGTCGAGCAAAGACGCGGCAGGCCTGCCTTGTCTGTCCACTCCTGAAGGTCGGCAAGCTTGGCACCGTCGAAAATAGGAGTGGCGAACTTCACTCCGAGGCGTTTTCCTGCCGCTCCGAGAATGGCTTCGAATATCTGCCCGAGGTTCATACGCGAAGGCACGCCAAGGGGATTGAGCACAAGGTCGACAGGCCTTCCGTCCTCAAGGAACGGCATATCCTCCTGACGGACTATCTTCGAGACGATACCCTTGTTACCGTGGCGTCCGGCAAGCTTGTCGCCAACGCTGATCTTACGCTTCTTAGCAACGTAGACCTTGGCCATCTGCAGAATGCCTGAGGGCAGCTCGTCGCCGATCGTTATGGCGAACTTGCGGCGCTTAAGCTCGGCATCAAGCAACTTGTACTTCTTTATGAAGTTCATTATGAGCTTTTGGATAAGCATGTTCGTATGCTCATCGCCCGTCCAGTTGTTCGACTGTATGCCGTCATACTCAAGATTCTTAAGCTGTGCAATCGTGAACTTACTGCCTTTGGTTATAATCTCGGCACCGGTGTAATCCTTTATGCCCATCGAAGTCTTATCCTCGGTAAGCGTAAGAAGCTTGTCTACAAGTATGTCCTTCAAATCGTCAATCTTGGCTGCGTATTCCTCGTCGATCTTGGCAAGCACGACCTTGTCCTGCTGCTTTGAAGCACGTGTCTTCACCGCGCGTGAGAACAGTTTCTTGTCGATAACGACGCCAGTCAACGACGGATTCGCCTTCAACGACGAGTCTTTCACGTCGCCGGCCTTGTCACCGAAGATCGCACGGAGTAATTTCTCCTCGGGCGACGGATCGCTCTCACCTTTAGGAGAAATCTTACCGATAAGGATGTCACCCGGCTCGACGCGCGCTCCGACACGGATTATACCATTGTCGTCAAGGTCTTTGGTCGCCTCCTCGCTGACATTCGGGATGTCGCTCGTAAACTCTTCCATTCCACGTTTAGTCTCACGCACATCGAGGGAATACTCGTCGACATGAACCGAAGTAAGAATGTCTTCACGGACAACACGCTCATTAAGGACGATAGCATCCTCATAGTTGTAACCCTTCCAAGGTATGTAAGCCACGAGGAGGTTGCGTCCGAGGGCGAGTTCCCCCTTTTCAGTCGCGTATCCTTCCGTAAGGATGTCGCCTTTCTTTACTCTCTGTCCCTTGTCGCAAATAGGACGGAGGTCGATGGTCATATTCTGGTTCGTACGGCGGAACTTCGGAATACGGTATTCCTTAAGTGCAGGCTCGAAGCTTACAAACTCTTCCTCTTCCGTACGGTCGTAAAGGATTCGTATAGTCGTAGCGTCCACATACTCGATAACGCCGTCGCCCTCGGCCGTAATCATAGTGCGCGAGTCAACACACACCTGACGCTCTATACCGGTTCCAACGATTGGAGCCTCATTATGGAGCAACGGCACGGCCTGGCGCATCATGTTACTGCCCATCAACGCACGGTGGGCGTCGTCGTGCTCCAGGAATGGAATCAAGCCTGCGGCAATCGAGGCTATCTGTTGCGGAGAAACATCCATAAGGTCGACATCCGACGGTGGTACTACCGGGAAGTCGGCATCCTGACGGCATTTCACGACTTCGCGTATAAACGTTCCGTCGTCATTAAGCGGAGCGTTGCCCTGACCGATGATGTGGTCTTCTTCCTCCTCCGCCGTAAGGTAAACTATATTGTCGTTATCCAGGTCAACGATGCCTTCCTTAACCCTGCGGTAAGGGGTTTCTATAAATCCGAGATCGTTAATCTTGGCATAAACGCAAAGAGACGAAATAAGTCCGATATTAGGACCTTCAGGACTCTCGATAGGGCACAAACGGCCATAGTGCGTGTAGTGCACGTCACGAACCTCGAAACCTGCACGCTCACGCGACAAGCCACCGGGGCCAAGAGCTGACAGACGGCGCTTGTGCGTAACCTCGGCAAGCGGGTTGGTTTGGTCCATGAACTGCGAGAGCGGGTTTGTGCCGAAGAACGAGTTAATAACGCTCGAAATAGTCTTGGCGTTGATAAGGTCGGTCGGAGTGAACACCTCGTTGTCACGTACGTTCATACGCTCGCGGATTGTGCGGCTCATACGGGCCAATCCGATTGAGAACTGATTGCTCAGTTGCTCGCCGACGGTGCGCACGCGGCGGTTGCTCAGGTGGTCGATATCATCTACCGTCGCATTCGAGTTGACCAACTGGATAAGGTATTTGATAATCTCGATAATATCTTCCTTGGTCAGGATGCGGACATCCATGTCCGTATCCAAACCAAGCTTCTTGTTAATACGGTAACGGCCGACGGTGCCGAGGTCATAACGCTTGTCGGAGAAGAACAAGTTCTGTATAACCTCCCTCGCGCTCGCGTCGTCGGCGGGATCTGCATTACGCAACTGACGGTAAATGTAAAGTACGGCTTCTTTTTCGGAGTTGCTCGGGTCTTTCTGTAAGGTGTTGAAGATTATCGAGTACTTGCTTGCGGCATCTGCGTCCTTGTGCAAGAGTATCGTTGAAGCACCGCTGTCGATAATGTCGTCAATGTTTTCTTTCGTAATCTCGGTCTCACGCTCCATGATGACCTCGTTACGCTCGATTGAAACAACTTCGCCCGTATCCTCGTCGACAAAATCTTCGTTCCAGCTCTTCAAGACCCTTGCGGCCAACTTGCGGCCTAAAATGTCCTTCATGCCCTTCTTGTTCACCTTCACCTCCTCGGCAAGGTCGAATATCTGAAGTATATCCTTATCCGTCTCAAACCCTATAGCCCTCAACAACGTTGTCACCGGTAGCTTTTTCTTCCTGTCGATGTAGGCGTACATCACATTGTTGATGTCAGTAGCAAACTCAATCCAAGAGCCCTTAAACGGAATTATACGCGCCGAATACAACACCGTACCATTGGCATGCACGCCCTGGCCGAAGAATACTCCCGGCGACCTGTGCAGCTGTGATACGACGACACGCTCGGCACCGTTAATGATAAACGTGCCGTTTTCAGTCATGTAGGGGATCGTGCCGAGGAACACGTCCTGGATGAACGTGCCGAAATCCTCATGGTCCGGATCAGTGCAATACAGCTTCATCTTAGCCTTGAGGGGTACGCTGTACGTCAATCCGCGCTCAAGACATTCATCTATAGTGTAGCGTGGCGGATCGATGTAGTAATCCAAGAACTCAAGAACGAAATTATTCCTCGTATCGGTAATAGGGAAATTCTCTGCGAAAACCTTATACAAACCGTCATTCTTGCGTTCTTCAGGCGGAGTGTCCAACTGTAGGAAGTCCCTGAAAGACTTTAATTGCACGTCGAGAAAATCCGGATACGGCATCGGATTCTTAACGCTGGCAAAATTTACTCTGTTATCAACAATTTTTGAAGCCATTACAGATTTATGTTACCGTTATAAATGCCACCTTTTCAAAACCTCACAACCGGAAAACAATCTTGATACATCCGGTCGGCGAATGCAGCGGTGGATGACTGCACCATAAAAAGACACAAAAAGGTTAAGACTCTCCGACTGGGAGAATCTTAACCCTCAATATTTAAGAAGTCTTAATTATTTAAGCTCGATCTTAGCGCCGGCCTCTTCGATAGCCTTCTTCAGGTTCTCAGCCTCGTCCTTAGACAGACCTTCCTTCAGTGTAGAAGGAGCACCGTCTACGAGATCCTTAGCTTCCTTCAGGCCAAGGCCGCAAGCTTCCTTAACAGCCTTTACAACCTGGAGCTTAGCACCGCCAACCTCGGCGAGAACAACATCGAAAGATGTCTTCTCTTCTGCCTCGGCAGCTGCACCAGCAGCAGCGGGACCAGCAGCAACAGCAACAGCTGCAGCAGCGGGCTCGATTCCATACTCGTCCTTCAGGACTGTTGCCAACTCGTTAACTTCTTTCACTGTCAAATTTACCAATTCTTCAGCAATAGCTTTAATATCTGCCATTTTATTCTAATTTTTAATGTTTTTAAATGTTAAATGTTTGG
>CALUIJ010000166.1 GCA_944320675.1 uncultured Prevotella sp. | reverse complement strand
AGGTGCTGTGGCTGCGGTATCTCACGGAGATAAACGAGAAGACGCGCGAGGTGCCCGGGGAGCTGCTTGAAAGTCCCGAGATAAGCAAGGCTGTGACGCAGTTGGAGGAGTCGGCGTTCAGCGAGGCCCAGCTTTTGGGCTACGATCGGTTCTGGGACATGGTGAGCACGGCAAAGATGCAAATCAGCAGCTCGCGCCGTGAAGCCATGGAAAAGGGCCGTGCCGAGGGACTTGCAGAAGGCCGTGCCGAGGGTCGTGCCGAGGGTCGTGCCGAGGGTCGTGCCGAGGGACTTGCAGAGGGCCTTGCAGAGGGTCTTGAAAAAGGTCGTACGAAGGGCCAACAGGAGGAGCGCATGAAGAACGCACGCAACCTGAAGCGTCTCGGCGTGGCGACCGACATAATAATGCAGGCCACTGGGCTTACAAGCGAGGAGATTGACAAGTTATGAATGGTTTTATTATCAACTTGCTGTTACTAATCCATCAAAAAATACATGTATTATAGTCAAACAGAAATATCTTGCGAAAAAATTTAAAGGTAACTACTTGAACATCAAGTTCTATTCGGTAATTTTTTCGAATCGATTCTGATTGACTATAACATCGTTTGAACTTTGCGAAATTTGGCATAATAACATACCCAAATAATACACTTATAACTCACCACAAACAAAGAACGTTAACAAATGCAAGCTATAAAGAAATTTTCAAAAATAGCAATGTCTTACCTTTTCGCTATAATACTGATACCTATTGCCTTAATCCTTAAAGTTCTCAGAAAATAAAAGCATCATCTCTCGAAAGGGTCCCTATATATACCAAGAAGTTGCTTGGTAAAATAATAAAAGAACTGCATATCATCAATGAAATAACGTTTAAACAAACGTTTTGGCTCTTTCAAACAACGATAAAGCCATTCCATACCTATCTTCTGCCAAAACACAGGCGCACGTTTCAATGTTCCAGCTTCAAAGTCTATCGTGGCACCAAGAGCCATAAAGAGCTTTATGTCCGTCATCCTCTCACGATATTTCATTATCCATTTTTCCTGCTTCGGAGCACCAACGCCAACCAAAAGTACGCTTGCCCCACTCCGATTCACAATATCAACCAATTCTTCACACTCCCTTTCATTTTTTTCAAAACCAAATGAAGGAGAATGAGCACCCACAACAATTCGCCGCCCAACCTTTTTATTAATCATCTTCATGGCTTTTGCCGCAACTCCTTCACGCGCTCCAAGCAAAAAGATTTTACAATCCTCATCATTTTTGTGATACATATAATAAGCCGTAAAAAAGCTACTACCAGGAATAGCTTCCGGTAACGTTTTTTTCAACAACTTAGAAAGTAAGTATAAAATCTTGCTGTCGCATATCACCCATTCAGCCTTTTTATATACATCGTAAAACTCCTTGTCGACCTGCAATTTCACCAAGTGGTCAACATTTGGAGTTACAAGTATGCCTTCATTCAATTCAATTAATAAATGTTCTTTAGTGACTGATTGTATGTCTACATTTAGTATTTTTACTTTTTCCATATTAAGATTATATGATAAGAAAAAACAAAATTCTAATTACTAAAATGAATTTTCTTTAAACCTAACTACAACATATTATAAATCAAAGTTCTAAAATCAGTTAATCAATCTATTAATAACGCTTACTGCATAAGACATACTATATCTTTTTTTAAAAAGCATTATAGCATTCTCCACAAGCTCCCTTTGCAATATCTTATTCTGCATTAAATCAACAGCTTTAGAAATCAGTTCTTCAAAAGTTTCTGCTTCTATATAATGCTTTCCTGGTATCATCGTTCTATCTGTCACACTTCCTTTGATTGCGACTATAGGCTTCCTATATTGCACAGCTTCTGCAATCTTCAATTTAAAGCCTCCACCAACAAGTTCCGGAACAATAGATATTCTTGATTTTTCATAATATGGAACAACGGAATCAACAGTTCCAGTCATATAGATGCCTTCATAGTGTCTATTTATATATTCCACATCTTTTTCATTTGCTCTACCAACAATCATCAATTCATAACCCCTTTCTTTAAATAAAGAAATGTTCCGCGCATGAAGTAAAAGCTGCAAATTGATGAATTTTGGTTCCCAATGAAAAGCTCCACAAAGTATGAACTTGTCTTCTTCCTTTTCCGTTGATATATTACATTCATCAATATTTATCACAGGAGGAAGAACCTCGATATGTTTTTGAGGTAACATTTTTGAAAACAATTCTTTATCAATGTCACATATCGTTGTCAATGCATCAAATTTTGCAAGATATTTATTTTCATAATATTTAGTTTTCAAATAATCCAAATAATAAGCCAACTTCTTAATCTTATTATGTTGATACTTATAAGTAGACTTTGATAATTGGGATTCTACGTTATGAGATATGAATATTTTAACACCACTATATCCCTGAATATACTCAATTAAATATGAAAGCCTAAACATATTGACAATAATGGCGTCATATTTTTCCATATTAAGTATATTCTGCACAGCTTGTATCATTTGCGGAGTCTTCCTATTCGATATCATTGCAGGATATTTTGAAAAGCCAATAGCAAAAATATTTTTGTAAACAAAAGGTACATATGTCAATTTATCTACAACTTTATCCAACAACGTATAATTTTTATCTTTATCTTTAGCTTCCTCAAAATAAGAAACTACATGCAAATACACCCCATCACAATGTTTTATACTATTAATTATATTCCAAGAGTATAAATCATCACCACGTGAAGCTTTTTCCGGATTCCCATATGTTATAAACAAAACCTTTTTCATTTATAATAATTCATTTTTAATTAGTAAAATCTTTCAACGCACTACTCAAAAACTGCAAAGATTTTTTTCTTTCTTTATTCAATATGGCATTTACTACATCATAATCTATAGAAACAAGATTATCTATATCACTTTCCATTAATGAACATGCGACATATCTGCTTTCAAGACCACACAATTTCAATAAGCTCAAAACCCTTGTATTATATGCAGACGGCGATATTGATAAAAATTGCTTGTTGAAATTTATAGCAAACGCCGTACCGTGAAACGAGCTCGCCAATACAAAGTCTGCATTTGCCATTAAATTCAAAAAAGTTTCTACCGACGCAAAATTAAATATCCTGTCAACACCTTTCAAACTTGATTTAAATTTGCATGTAGGACAAACCCAATATATTTTCAATCCCATGCGTTTGGATATTTTCCGCGCCTCTTTTAGAATAAAATCATTTCTATCGACTTCGACAGAATATATCAACAAATACTTCTCTGTTACTTTTATTCTTTCATTCGCCAATAACAGCCATTGAGGTTTTTCAAGTAAGAAAGTAGGATCCAATACTTGACATACGTCTTGTATTCCTATATTGTTTAAAGCCTCAACACCGAAAGACTCACGAACAGATATTGACTTATAACAAGACAACAGACTTATAATTTCACTTGAAATTCCTTTAGAAAAACTTTTCAAGCCAACGCTTGCCGCATATGCTATTTTGGGAGCATTTACAAAACCCAAGAAATAAGCTTTATCTATACCTTGATTATAAACGCTATTCCAAACCTGATCACTACCTGTAAGATACACATCGGCTTTAGGTGGCTTATTTTGCAATTCATCAAAACTTTTATAACGTTTTGTCACATTTGCGTTTCTCAACAAAAAACGTTTAACTTGCCATACCATAAAAGGATAAAGAGAAAAATAAAAAAAAGCGTACATGATCCTTTTTAATAAGGACATCGATTTATTTTCTAAATAATTGTACGCCGTTTGCTTAGCAGAAATATATGGTCTGACATAATTTATCACTTCAGACTCGTATCCTAGTTTATTTATTATCTTGGCCGTAGCCACTGCCTGCAAATACGTTCCATAATTAATGTTATCGACAATAGTTATAACGCTTACTTTCATGAGACTATGATTTTAATTGTTTTTTCTTGTCATACAACCATGCATATAAATTAGGATTTGTACGTAAAATTTTCTTAATTGAATACTTTACATATCCGACATCAAATCCCTTTACAATAAATACATCAATAATTTTATTTGGATTGTCATCAATACATTCATATATCGAATTTCTAAGTACAGGACGAGGAGTTGATTCATATAAACATTTGTTTATTTCCTCTGCATATTTATATTCTGACCGAACCAATTTTATTTTTGAACCAATATCAGACAATATTTTTCTTCCTTTTTCCGTATTGACTAAAACTAAAGAAACACCATAATCACAATGAAAATCTTTATGATATTTGTCAACTCCCCAAAAATCAGCCAACGTTACATCTGAAACTCTTTCTTCTGTTGTATATTTACATTTATAACAACATTCCCTATTTATACTTCCAGATATAAACGCGGCAAAATAAGCATTCAAAATCCTATCATATTTATATTTATGTTTTCGTCTATTTTTTTTAATAGACGACGAAGAAGAACAACAATTCCAACCATTGACAGACTTATCCCTAAAATTATAAGATACAATTTTTCCACCTTTCTTTTGTTCAAAAGCTTTTATGAACACGTTGAAAACTTTCTGTGATGGAACACCATGACAAACTATATCTGATGTCAATAAATTGTCTGTTTGATTTTTACCAATATACAATTTTAATGCTGAAACTTGACATGACGTCCCAACAAAATACACCAATCTTTTTTTCAACAAATCTTTTATCTGAACAAAAACGGAACTAATATTTGATTGCAAATATTTACTACCACGCAATAAAGACAATTCCTCAATATTGTCTACGCCTCTATGACATAAAATCATTCGCTCATCAAATGCAGCTCCAAAAACAACTCCACCTTTATTAATAACATATTCGGCAATAGCAGAAAACATACCTCCACTTGAACTATTCAAAAGAATATTAAGATCTCGGTTGACAGCTGCATAGACAGCACCTTTCTGATGCTTGACCATACCAGAATTTAATGCAGGACAAACTTTCCTGCACAATCCGCATTCTACACATAAGTCTTTATTAACCACTGGATAATAAAACCCTTCCTTATTTTCAGTAAAATTGATTGCATGCTTATGGCATGCAGCAATACATGCGCCACACCCGACGCAATCGAGACATTCTACTACATCCTGTATCATAAAATTATTTTTTTAAAACTGTCAACACCAATTTCATTGGAAGATACAAAAAAGTAAGATGATGCATTTTTAAAAAAGAAGTGATATTCTTATTAAGAAAAGATTTTGGGACACAATCCACAAATGACCTTAACCTTATCATATAAGCATATAAATTTATACTTCTAAGTCTCCATGGTGGAACACTACCGTAAAAATACTTTTTAGACCAGCTAAAAAAATCTAACAACGCATTTAACTTACGCTCCACAATTTGTGAAGAAACCGTGGCTGTTATATTTTCACCACTATTTCTCCAATACACATAATCGCCATCAATTGTTTTCATTCCTTTTTCGCTACAAAATTTTATCCAAGTCGCAGTATCACTTCCCCAAGCCAAATCAAAACGCTGGAATCCATGACACTTTTGATATATTTCCCGTGAAAAAACATTTTCGACAACCAAACTTAACAGCTTGCACATCATCTTATTTTCATATAAATAAAAAGCATGTGTTATATCTTGATACTTTGAGCATTTCCCAGTTTCATTGCCCTTACCGTCTATTTCCTTGACGTCAAAGTGATAAATGTCAAAGTCGTTCCTTGAAATGGTTTTATAAAATAATTCCACACACCTCTCCCCCATGACATCATCATCAGAGAACAACCAAATCCACTCCTCGTCTTGCGTCAAGGCAATGCATCTTTCCCATTGCGCAACAAGATCTTTGCCTCCTAAATTCTCATCAAAACGATGATAAACAATATCTATTCTTGAAGAATACTTTTCAGAAATGAGACCTATTTCATCAGAACCACAATCATTCCCAACATACAACGTGAAATCTTTACATGTCTGATTGGCTATTGAAGATACTGCAGTCTCAAAATAAGTTTCTTTATATGCCGGTATTACAATAGCTAACTTATTATTCCTCATAAACACTTAAATAAGTACCAAATCTTCACAATTGTTTAACAACCCTTGCAGGATTGCCAACAGCAATTGAATAAGCCGGGACATCCTTTGTCACTATAGAACCGACACCTATTATAGCTCCCCTACCAATATGAACATTCGACAGAATACAAACCATCTCTCCTATCCATACATTATCTTCAATAACAATCGCCCCTTTAGAATACAATGGACGTAAATTGGGTTGAACATCCATCATGCCTTTTTCTGGAAGTCCATGTGAATTATCATTTATCATAACTTTTCTGCCCATCCGAACTCCATTTCCTATCCTTATTAAATTAATACATGAAATATTAGAATCTTTTCCAATATTCACATTATTACCTATTTCTATTTTGGGAGTAAATTTTTGTGAAAGAAAATTATCATGAGCGGCCAATATTGTATTTTTACCAATAAAAGAATTATCGCCTATAGAAATATACTTGGCGCCCCCTAATTCAATTGTACTTTCAATTACAACATTTTTACCTATTTCCCTAAAGAAGCGACTCAGCCATGATGTATACAATTTATTTATACAATGGTTAAATTGTTTCTTTGTATTATAATTAAAAATGTAACTGAATACAAGACCGCAATAATATAATATGCTATAAAAAAAACGTTTCATTCAATATATTCTTAAACAAGTTTCGCTTTTAATTTTAAAATCTGCGGACAATACTTCAATAAAATATAAAACATCATATATTTAAAAGACTGAGATGAAATTTCAGCATCTTCCATCTTTACCAATTCATCATGATAATAATTGTAATTTATCGTTTTTGGACGAACATTAATACAAATAAGGCATGTACTTATTAAAAATTTCAACTTAAATATATTCAAATGCCTAATTGATTCCAAATCTTTTTTACCTAACAAATCTGCATGAATTTCATTGATATTTAAATACGTATCATTTATATGAGTATATGTACCACAAATACCGTTAGTCCTTACCCTATAATTATAATGAACCTTATTTAAGTAAATAACTTTATTTATATTATTTATCAAATAATATGTCATTAAATAATCTTCGTTCAATCTGCCTTCTTTAAATCTGACATTTATAAATAAATGCTTTTTATATAACTTATTCCAAGCGGTAGAATCTAATTTTGTACTTAAGCACAAATGCAAATATTCTTTTTTCTCAAATACAGTATCTTCATTTATTTGATGATTCCAATTCGTATTAAAATCAGATATATGCCCATCCGGGAAGCATTTCTGAATTTTACTTACAGCAACATCCGCATTATATTTTATAATTGCATTATACAAATCCTCATACATTGTTGGTGCAATCCAATCATCGCTATCAACAAATGCAAAATAATCGCCATTTGCCACATCCAATCCGGCATTTCTCGCAGAACTTAATCCACCATTTTGTTTATGAACAACTTTTATACGGTTATCCCTTTTAGCCCAACCGTCACACATTTTTGGACATTTGTCAGGAGAACCATCATCAACTAAGATTATTTCCAAATTCTTATATGATTGATTAACAACTGAATTAATACATTCATCCAAATACTGTTCTACCTTGTAAACAGGTATTATTACTGATATCAAGTCTTTCATAAGCTAATATTATTTATTATGCGTCCCAAATAAATCCGCTTCCTGTTATCGTAGGAGTTCCCCAATACTTCAAAAACATGTAAACAAAATATACGAAAAAGAAAATCGTATAAACTATAATTTTTTCTTTTGACTTATAAGGTTTGAAAGCCGTCACTATATAAGAAATAGTAATAGGGATAAATATCAAAAAGAACTCTGCGAAACGCCCTATAAGCTCAATATCTCCACCTAAAACTTGAATAAACAAGTTTAAGCATGAGAAAATATAGAAAATCCTATAATAAATATTCTGATTAACAAACTTGTATCCATAATAAATAATCATGGACGAAGATACAAATTCAGAATATTTTCTAAATGTACTCGTTACGACAGTACCACCCGTCAATTCTTCAATACTACCTTCTCCCGTAAACCATCTGTCGGCATTATATACATAACCTTCAAATTTACTGCCTGTCAAAGCGTCCAAGGTTTGCAACCATGTCGAAAATGCCCCAAGCCTGCTTATATCCCAAGTAAAAAACAACAGGACGTAAACTATCAATAGTATGATTCCTCCTTTGCGAGGCATGTTGAAATTCCAATGCGTAAACAATAGAAATACGACAACAAACAATAATGACGACGTATGTATCAGTGGCGCAACACAAAGCAAACAATAACACAATATCTTCTTATCGCTTAACCATGCAGAAAAAGCAAATAAGACAAACGGTATTGCAAAAAACTGCCTTACATGGTTTTCCGTAGCCCCCACAGTAATTATAAAAAACAAAGGCAAAGCCCATATCGCCAAATCCTTAAAATGCCGTATAATTGACAAAAAAGAAATAAACAATATCGCACTATAAAAGACAAAGGCTATACAAACCGGTAATTGTGAATTATAAAATAAAGTACAAAATAATTCATATACAGGTTCAGGATCAGGTGTCGTCCCTATAGCCTTAAAATTCGTCGCTATATCCTGATAATAATGCCAATAATCAACACCGCGCATCCATCTCACCCCCTCTATCAACGAATAAAATATGGTGGAAATATATGCGTATTTCTTAAAATTATCTTTACGGTCGTTAGATATATGGTAACCACAATAAAACAGGATAAATAATAAAATGGTCTTAAATATCCAAAGAACTATCGGGTCGCCGATATTTGAATTCCACAACATAAAAAAATATATTAAAAATATATTAATAGAAAAAACTTACACCAACATATTTACAACTAATTACCCGTTGCGGAATTGTTTGTGCCACCTTAAGACAGACACTTTCGGTTTGTTTCATTTCTGAGATTTTTGCTTACGGTTTTCGGCTGCCGCCGACACGTTTGCAAGAGGTATCCTTTTATCGTGTAAAAGAGCTTCTTTCAGATTGTAAAAAGCCATGTCTTGAATACTAAAAGGTCACCATTTGAAACAGTAACCATCGCCGCGCCACTAAAAACAATTCCGCCAATGGGTAACTAATTATAATTTACGGAAAACCATTTCTGCATTACTAAATCTATTATTTTAGGAGACTTAGTAAACCATAATAAAGAATACATGCATCTTGCCCTAAAAGATTTATAATTAATGCGTATTTCTTTATATAATAAATTGTAAAACAAGAATGTCCTTATGACAAAATAACGTCTGCTCTTATCATAATCGTCCAATTTCCCATGCATGTACATGCAAAGAACCGCACCGAACAAATTCTTCAAATAACGTATTTCAATATATTCAATGATTCCATTTGCCTTAAAATTCAACAATTCGTTTTTAAGCAATGTAGATATCTGTATATATTTTATCGGATCCCTAAAACTACGTGTCAATGAACTCGAATATATATAATAATGATAATTTGCCTTATTACGAATACACAACGATTTTATGTGCCGGCAATATTGTAAAGAAAACAGTTCGTCTTCGTGTAATGGAATATTCTCTTCAAATCTAATATTATATTTTGATATTATTGAATGTTTGAATAACTTGATCCACGTCCAACCGAACTTAAATTCTTTCAATAAATAAAAAACAACTTCGTCAACACTTCCGTTTTTTATCGAACAATCTTTTAATTCTTTTAACTCCGTTGTCCCATCCTGATTATGGCAAATATAATTCTGAAAAATAATATCATACTTAAAATCTTCATTTCCAAAATAATCTTTATAATAATCAGGCCCTATCCAATCATCCGAATCTATAAAACTAATATATTCTCCTGTAGCCTTATCTAATCCAACATTACGTGCTGCGCTTGCTCCACCATTTTCTTTATGAAACGCTCTTACGCGATCATCTTTCTTTACATATTCATCACATATTTTTCCTGACTTATCCTTGCTACCGTCATCAATCAGAAGCAATTCAAAATCGGTGAATGTTTGCGCAAGAATACTATCGATACAACGTGAAAGATATTTCTCAACATTATAAACAGGAACGATTATGGATATTTTAGGAACTTTCATCTTTACTCTGAAATTGCTTTAAGTAAATATTCTTTTGACTTTTCTTTCAACAAAGAAAGTTTAGCGTTTGGATGATCATAATTTATTCCGGAGAAACCCGGACTGTCGTTTTTATTTATCATCCTATCCTCAAGACCTATATTCTTCAACAATGAAGCCGAACGCGAGTCACCATTATCTCCAAGGGCTATACAATAAAACGGCTTATTGAAAATTACGGAAAAGGCCGTACCGTGAAACGATGTCGTTACAACGCATGAAGCATTTCCAATCCACCCGATAAACTCCTCGGGTGATGCACATTGCAGCCTGTTCTTTTTTAACCGCGGATTGAAAAATGCGGTGATTTCCACAACAACAGCCCCTATTTCCTTAGCTATGTCATAAGCTATACGCAAAGTATTCGAATCATAACGAACTTGATACACTAATACGTATTTTTCTTTAATCCTATGAGTTTTCGTTATTCCGCTCCATAAATTCCTGTCAACCAACAATGTAGGATCCAATACAATTTCAACTTTCTTATCAGTCAACGGTTGTAACAATGCCGCCAATTGTATTTCCCTTACACTTACCGAATCGAAACTTTTCAGTGCCTTCATATAAAAAGCTTTCGCATCATCTTCCAAGGATGTCGCTCCCATACTTGCAGCATACGCAACATATTTTTTATTGTCCTTAGGAAAACCGAAATCACCGAAATAAACAGGATCAAAACCATTAGTTATTTTAGGATTCCATATTTGGTCACTTCCCATCACATAAACATCATACTTCTGCGGAATACTTTTCCCTTCTGTTTTCTCTGACAATCTTAACTCTTTTGTTATAAAACGATTGAATGAATCATATCTTATAATGCGCTTATTGGCCAGAACAATCTCAGTGACACATTTTTTAGCCATCTTCAATGGGTTCCTTGAAATGAAGCGGTGCACATCAAAACGTCTATACGGAGCCAGCAAATATTCCGGCCTGTAATCTATAACCTCAACGTCGTGCCCCATCTGCTTCAATGTTTCCTGTAAGGCATAACACTGCAACACGGCCCCATAATTATGGGCGCAATGAAACGTAAGTATCCCTATCTTCATCGTCTATTTCCCAATTATCTTTTTAATTTTTCTTTTTATCTTACCTGCGAACTTTCTTGTTTTCTGCATCAAACCGTCACTGCCGTATTTCCTCATCACATATTCAAATCCCTTGCGCCGGTAGTCCCGTTCAAACTCCATGCGCTTCGGGTGTATCACCGACGGATGCTGCAGGTTCGGCTGCATGCAATCCTCAAGCCGTGCGGGAACGACGGTCATGCGGTCTTTGATTTTATCGAACAGCTCGCGGCCTTTCTCCGTGTTCACGAGTACGAGCGACACGCCCTTGTCGTCCTTGTTCATGTCGGGGGCGGTTTTCTCCCATCCCCAATAGTCGGCTATCGTTATGTCGCTCGGACGCTTCGTGTTAGTGAAATGGCACTTCCCGCAAGAGTGGCGGAACATTATGTGCTGGTAGAACAAATATGTGAAGCTCATTTTACCCCCCCCATTAACAAATTTAAACGTTTCATGATGGGCCGCCCATCCGTACTCCTGCTTGTCGCGGAAGTTCACCCAACATATCTTGTCGCCCTGTTTCTTCTCCAAATACGCTATGTAGTCGCGCCAAAGGTAAGGCCCGGGCACGCCGTGGCACACTATGTCTACAAGTATCAGGTTCGCGCGCAGCCGCCTGCCGACGTAGGAGTTCAAGCCCGACGTCTGGCAGGGAGTGCCTGAGAACAGCACGGTCAGGCCGTCCATCAGGTCCTTCTTCACATGGCGGAACACGCCGCGCAAGTCGCTCTGCACGTACTTGCTGCCCTTGAACTCGTCACGCTCCTCCTTTGTCACGGCGCGCTTATGCACCACTCGGAAATGGTCCGCATAGCCTGCGCCGTAAACCACGCCGCCGTTTTCAAGCACGTAGTCGGATATGGCTATGAACGCCGCCCCGCTGCGGCTCGTCTCAACCTCGCGCATGTCCTTGTGGCGCGCGGCGTAGGCCAAAGGCTGGTCAAGGTTCCGGCTCTTGTCATAACCGTCATTGAACGCGCAAACTTTCTCACACAACCCGCAATCAACGCATTTGGCCTCGTCGACGACGGGGTAAAGAAACCCCATTGCGTCGGGTTGCATCATTATGGCGTCGTGAGCGCACACGCTTGCGCAGGCCGTACAGCCGCAACAGTCGGCCTTGTCTTTTATCTGTATCATCTGTTTCTTAATTTGCCAACAATTTGATTTACCTTTGATTTCACGAACTCACGCTCCCCCCTGCTGCATCCCACATAAAAGATTGAAAGGAACGAACAACACAATGAAATAACCGTAACCATGCAGAAAGTGACGAACGACTCCTGCAGCTTTAACGACAACGCCACGGGGACTGCCGCCGCCAATGCCGAAACGATAATGACGTTCGCGTACACTTTCCTCAAGTACTTCCTTGCCGACAGCCCTATCATGCCGCGAAGCATGTACAGCCGCGCCGCCAAGCAGCACTGCGATATGCAGACGGCTACTATCATCACCGTCTCGGGTATGCAGCCCATACGCAGCAACACATACGACAAGGGGAGGTTCATCATCTGCAGTCCGCCGACGATTATTTGGTAGTTGCGTATGTTGCCGGTAGCCAGCATTGCCGTTATTAAAGGGTTGGAGACCGACTCGCTCATGGCGAACAGCAACGCCAGCTGAACGAAAAGCACGGCGTGCTCGGGCACTATCTTAAGCCACAGCACGAGTATGTAATGCGTGTTCACCAATATGGGAAGCGACAACAGCAGCAGCATGTAAAACGACAGGCGCGCGCCTTGATATATCAACGTCATCATATAGGCGCGGTCGCCCGAGGCGTACGACTTCGTTATCTGCGGGTTCAGGGCCGTCATGAAGTTCTGCACGAAGCCCGTCACGGCGTTGTTCACCTGGACGGATATTCCGCGCGCGGCGTTAACCGCAGGCCCTGCAAAAAGGTTTATCACGATGTTTCCGCCCTGGTCCCTGAGCACGGCCGAAGCAGCCCCTATGAAATTCCACCCGGCGAAGCCGGACATCCGCCGAAGAAGCTCCTTGTCCCAACGGAAGCGGTAAGTGCACTCCGTGAAATGCCTCTTACAATAACGCCCGTACATCAGGCGCACCGAAACGGCCACGGCGCACATCAGGACGGCGTAGAACACCAGCCGGTCAATCGGCGACACCGTTATCAGGAACGCTACGGCCAACTTGCCAACGGCCTCGAATATGCTTATGTAGGCAAAGGCCGACATGCGCTCGTGGGCTATTATCGTGGCGTTGTAGGGCACGCTTACGAGGTTTATCACGAACGTCACTATCGAGAACTGCAGCACCCAGTTGGCCGCCGCAAGCCTGTCGGCCGGTATCGTCATCTTGGCGTTGAGGAACCATACGCCTACGGATTCTATCAGCACCACTATCACCAACGACAGGAGCAGCTGTATCGTCACCGCAGCCGAGAACGTATTCTTCAGGCCCTCGCCGTCGCCCTTGCCGAGCTCGAAGGTTATGAAACGGCTTATCGCCGCCGACAGCGAGCCGGATATCACGGTGAACATAGCCACCACGCCGCCTACCACGTTGTATATGCCGAAGTCCTCAACGCCGAGGGCGTTCAGCACTACGCGGCTGGTGTAAAGCGACACCACCATAAGCAGCAGCATGCGGAAGTACAGCAGCAGCGTGTTCTTGGCTATGCGCTTGTTATTTTCTGATGATTGGGTCATTTATCATTATAGTTTATATGCTTTTCCGCAACCGCGCCGTCTCCGGCCTTAGCCCGGAAAACGTTGCAAAAGGGCGCGAGCCGGGGGCACGGTTGCGGATATTGTTTCGGGGTTGGTGAAAGTTTCAGCCAAAATCGGTCATTAGAATCCGGTATTGCTTTGCGTTCCCGGCTGACGGATTGTTTTCCGTCTTGCCGCAGGCGTGGCGAACCACGTCAATGCAAGACGGGAAGCAGGACGGCGGCAGGAACACGAAACAATACGGAGAGAGGATAAGATTTTATCAAAATAACGTATATGCGTTCTAATGACCGATTGGAGGTTATGAGGACGGTTGCCGATTGTGGCCATGATCCACATGGGCGGCAAAGCCGAAAAACACCGCAGCGAACCGCAAAACAGATTCAACAGATTCAAACAGATTCAGTCCCCTCACACACACGCGCACGCATACATTATACATGTACGACGGCATAAGCTTATATGAGATGGGACAAAACTGCACACTTACACGTGGACTGACGATACGAACCGTACTCGTAAAAAATTCCGCCGGCGGAAATCCTGACGAAAAAGCGCAACGGCTACGCCGACTCATCCGCACCCGTCAGCGTTACTTATACTTTGCACGGAATAGATTTGTGCATTTCTAAATGATAATTTAACGAGTAGGAGGTGCGGCATCCTTGCAGCACAATCTCGTCGCTGTGGTGTTTTTATTCATAGATTGCGAGTGTGCAGCAAGGACGCTGCACCTCCTATAAATTCCCATTTATGCACATTTTCATACCGCGCAAAGTATATATTACCGCTTCATTGCTGAATTTAAGCCCGAATCGCATCAGGCTTCAGCCTGATTTTGTGCTTATACCATTTATATTGCTTATAATCCAGCCTCGGCCATGAACACGAAACAATACCGAGATCTTACGACCGATTTTGATTCCAACGCCAACAGACTGTAATACCCCGCAAGCGGAAACAGGTATCGCATCAACCGTGCGCCGACAGTCCTATATATAATGTATGCGTGCGCGTGTGTGTGAGGGGACTGAATCTGTTTGAATCTGTTGAATCTGTTTTGCGGTCCGTTGCGGTGGAAATCCGGAGGATTACACCGTTAATATCGGCGGTTTGAAGAAGATAAACCGACGGTTTTACGACAACAATCGTATGGTTTACATGAGCTACGGCTATAAGCCCTGACCAGATTATTTCTCACCATAACGCTCAATAACTCACATAATCGCACAAAAAGGAACATCAGCCGGCGGCGATGCCGTATCTTTGCAGCTAACAATAAACTTCACCCTGCATTCCATGAAAATGAAAGAGGAAAAGAGAACATCACTCATGCAGCCACACCGAGCGCAGATACCTGCGCCAAATGGGCAGGCGCGCCGTGGAGTTGATCTCCCGGCAAATGTCTACGCACGTGGTTATGAGCATGTCGGCGGCACTGTCAATGCCGTTCACGTCGGCCGTTACGGCCATGACGTTGAGCCGCGCCCCGCCCGCGCCGAAGCCCTCGACGGCCTTTATGGGCGACGACTCGTCGGCAAGCACGCGGTAAAGCGTGGGCGCAAAGTTGCGGAACGACTCTATCAGTTTCTCCCTACGCCTTTCTTGCCCGTCGCAGGCCTCTGCGCGGACGGTGCCGCCTACGAGGCGCTCGTTGGCCCTGCCGGCGGTATGGAAGTACTCGCCGAGGAACGAGTCCCAATTGGCGAAAACCGTGAACCGGCCGCTTCCGCCGCATACGGGAGCTACGCCTACGTGGGCGTAATAAACGGAGGTGAGCGTCTCTTCCCTGCCCTTGCTGGGATAATAGGCAAGCTCGGATATGCCGACCCTGCGCACGTATTCGGTGAACGCCCAATGGACGAGCCGTCCCTCGCCGCCGCACAGCGCGATGCCGGCCGTAGGCGTAAGGAACGGGCGCAGGGAGAGGGCGGGCCATCCGGCGCGCACGTAGCCGGGATTGTCGCCCTCGTAGCGCACAAGGTTCAATATCAGTTCGGCGTCGGCCGTGGACAGCGCGGCCAGCCTGCCGGCCAGAGCCGCATGGCCTTTGCCGGCCAGGCTCTTGCGCAGCCCTACAAGCGACGGCTTGGCCACAAGACCGTCGACGATGGAGTAAAGCATGGGCAACGCCTTGCTGCCGTAACCGCAGCCCTGCAGCATGCCGGCGAGCAGGTCGACGGCACGCTCCTTCACGGTGCCCAAGGTCTGGCGGTCGCCCTCGGCGTTGTGCAGGCGCACTACGTGCAGGCTCCACACGTCGGGTATGGAGACGGCCATGCACCTGTCCGAATAAAACGACTTGACGTTGAACACCAGCCGCCGCTCGCGGTTGAAGCGCGTAAGATAGCCCTCGCAGCCCTTCAGCGGCCCGTCGACTACTTTCACAATCTCGTTAGGCTCGTTGGTCTTGGGGTTGAAGGCGTAGTCAGAGTAAGGGCGCTCAAGTATGATGACGCGGTCGGCATAGTTCTCGTTGAAATCCTTGAACAGGCGCATCTGCCCCTCGGGCACGGTAAGGAACGCGGCCTTTGCGCCGTCCTGCCGCTTACGGTCGTAGACAACGGCCCCCTCGGGATAGTATTTCCCTATGAAATCGACCACAGCCTGCTGCGTGGCGAGCACGAACACGAAGCCCGGGAACAACACCGCCGCCACGTCGCCACGGCTGCCGCCGGCGGAGCTGTGCTGCGGACAATATACCTCAAGGATGTTCTTAACGTCGCTCATGCGGGCCGAGAGCATGTCGGCAAGCTTACGCTCCTGGCGCGGCTGCGTGCGCATCACATACCAACGATAGTCAACGTTGTTGAGCTTGTCGCGGTTGGCCATTTGTTTAAAGGTGAAAAGGTGAGAAGGTGAGAGAGTGAGAGTGAAGTAAGGCGTGAAAGGCCGCCAAGTGTCAGGCAAGGCATACGTTCCATGTTCCCCTCATGGCAAACGCATGAGGGCTACATGATGCCTCAACAACAGGCGATACGGCGGTATTCCGGAAGAACCTCAGCAGCAAATATCCACCGTTTTATGTGGCATAATGAACGAAGCGGATTGCGCCTCATACAATTCATTTTCATACCACAAAATGTTAATTATCAATCAATTAAGTCTCTCGGCGAACAGCAGCAAACATACCTTTGTATTGATATGAAGCGGCGATGTTTCGTAACTTGTTTAATGTCAAAAGGTTACGCCGTAAATGTTTCAAAATTTGTAAAACATACGGACGATTTGTTTAGCAAATGAGAGTTTTTTAGAAAATTTTATTTGTCGGAAAATGCTCTATATCAGCACTTTTTATTATTTTTGCAATCGAATCGCCGCTTCATATCAATACAACAGCCAAATATGTGGAACAACCATGCGGCCCGATTACGGCTTAATTCCACATCACCTGATTCAATGATGCTTCACACGGCATGGTTGAGCCAACAACATTCCTTTCATTTCATGATCTTACTTATCATCCTCCTGTTAGCCTTCGTGACGGCCGACGTGTCGATCGACGAAAGATAGATTTGCGTGGTTTTCAGGTTCTCGTGGCCCAGGCCCTTGCTGATTATCGAGAGGTCGCAGCCCATGTCCCTCATGGTGCTCGCCCATGTGTGGCGGGCTATATACAAAGCAGGTATATATGAGTAAATAGATATAATTAAAATCATAGATTGTAATGAATATCAATGATATACAAACATATATGCTAAGTGGATATTATATTTGTTTTTCGTTAATCGG
>CALUIJ010000165.1 GCA_944320675.1 uncultured Prevotella sp. | reverse complement strand
AGCTAAAGAAGTAATCTCCCGCTATTGCTCCACCGGAGGTTTGCTGTATTTTGCAGTGTCTTGCGGAGTCGATTTCCTATTACTCAACAAAGGTAACGCTTTATTTTGAAATACAAGCAGATGCCTTGTGTTTTTGCTCCACCTAAGTTAGAAATCCCTGATTCTCATTTTTCGCCAATTATAAGATTAGTATTTTTTGAGTGCATGTTGTATATGCCTTAGCCTATTCATATAATATGCTAAAACAGCACTTTTCCATATTTTATGATAGGTTGAGCAAACAACCAAAATTACTAAAGCACTTGCATGGTCACTTACATGGCGACTTGCAGTTTTAACTTGTACACAACTTATACACTAACTAGTGCACTCATGCGTCAACAGGGTTCCTACTCGGTGCCAGCTGAGTGCCAACTTTGTTCAATATTGATACGGACTGTACCATCATGAGCATTGTCATGGGCAGAGTATGAGTACTTTTTGTCATTATTTTGCTTTGAAAAAATAATTGTACTTTTTGTCGGAATTAATACAATAGGTAATAATTGTATATTCTTGTCTTTTTATTTATCTTAGTATAGACTCAATAAATAAGAGAAGATTATATCCAAATTTTGATGTATTTCTTTCCTTGACTAGCTGTTGTTTGATATGTTAAATTGGGGATCATTACTTATTTGTGCTGATTTTCCAATAATATGCCATGGGTCACATCCAACTGCTAAAGGTAAATCATGGATGTATATTCTTTTTAGAAATTCATGCTTGATAGGATTATCTGATAGGAATTTCTTAAAATTATCAGAAAATTGATCTTCGCTATTATAGAACTTTTTCATGCCTAAGATGGAACTTCCATCAAACGACAACTGCCTCATTGTCATAATGCCAGATTTCATATAAGATAAAAAACTATGTGAATCTATTATAAACACACCATTATGTGAAAAACCTGTAAATGTAGGGTAATTGGTTATCACGAATGGAATGATTTCTTTAGATGTATAATCTCCTAATTCTTTAAAATATTGTGGATTATTTTTTACGAATTCGGTCTTTCTTATAACCTGTTCACATCCTTCCTCTAATCTACTCCATGCTTCCGAATAATTAAGTGGCTCGACAGAATAGTGAATACATTTAGCATCTGCTATAAGAATCACTTTCTTCATAGAAATAAGCATATCTATTTCCTCCTCATCCCCATGTATACCATATCTGCCTGCTGGCATACATATTGCGGGATACGAATTTGCAGTATGTGTCAATTTATTGTACAGATATTTCTCAAACTGAACGCCCCTATCATCAAGATTAAATCCTCCTTTAAACAATAATCTATCAATAACATTGTAAGGTGACGAGTAGATAATTGGGAAAAATGGCAAAAGATAATATTCTCCAATGGGATATAACATAGAAGACCAAATGTCATTATATTTAGTCCAATCTGCTTCCAAAGCAATAACTGCGGCTTTTATCTTTTGAGTCTTGATGCCTGTTAATTTTACGATATATGATAACAGGTCATTTTTAAGTATTTTACTTGGAACTGTAAAATAATCTTCTTTAGTTTGTATAGATATGTCGTAATTTATATTAGTTGAGATATACGATGCAATATACTGTATAGCACACCATACTGAAATCACTTCATCTATTGTACAATTTGCAAGATTTGGCAATATTGTGTTTCCAACAAGAAACTCATAGTATGAATCTACAGCTGATTGCATATCGCTAACTATTTGTTTGTAGTCTTTGGGGTTTCCTTGACCGAAATCCAAAGTGATGGATCCATTGTTTATTTTTGCCCTCTTGATGCGATAATTCGTAACATATTTAAAAAGTCTTGGAACAACACTACCTTCTCGTATATGATTCATAACTTGTAGTCTGCGTTCTGAAAACATCATATCACCTGCGAGAAGTAATTTTAAGTTATTATGATTTTCATAGTCAAATACAATGAGTTTATTTACATTGTCAAACTGCACAAAACCACCATTGCATAGGATGTCATCATAAGAGTGTTTAAGTGTTACTGCCATTTGGCTAATTTGCATTGAATTCTTTATTCTTCCGGCAAATTCTTCAGCTTTAAAGTCCTCCGATACAAAATCCTTATCTAAAAAATATCTTAAATAATTTAGCAGTAGACTTGTTGAATCCGTTGCACTTTCCAAACATGCTCTAGCATCAATCAAGCCCACCTCGGGCACTGGTGACTGTAATTTAAAGTTCATCATATCATATAAGAAATATGTACCTTTTTCCACTTTATTCAAAACAGTCACACGCTTGTTGTATATAACCTTGTATTCCCTATTAAGTCCCGCTACGATGTACTCAGCGATATCACAACCTTTAAGATTCAAATGCAAATAATTATCTCTGATTCGTTGATATAATTCTGCGTATAATCTATGTATATAACTAGATATTTGTACAAAGTCTTGAATTGCTGTGATATCTTCTTCAGTATATGGGATAGCAGTGTCTATCTTTTTACATATATCATATAGAGCCTTTTCTTGAAATTTCTCACAGTTTGTTGGCTTATACTCTAACTTTTTAGGATGCTTTATGATATATTTCTTATAAGCTTCGAAAAAAAATCTCATATATAGAATAACATTAAAATTTTAATTCTTTCTTTGGTTTGTTAATGATCAGCGTATTATGCTTATGAAACCATTACTCTACAAAAATAATGGATTCAAATGGAATAAAAGACAATGAGACAGACAGAAAAGAGTATCTATTATTATTATTTATCAAATAATCAGAACTATTCTCATTAAAATGATGTAAATTTGCAAAGCTTAATATGAACTTTTTGTTACTATGATTATAAAAACTATAAAATTGACATCGTTGTTTGTCAATACTGAGAACTATAGATTTGAGCCATTGTCTTCTCAAAAAGAGGCAATAGATAAGATGGTCGAGGATCAAGAGGATAAACTATATTCTCTTGTGGATGATATTGTCACCAATGGTCTTAGCCCTGTTGATTTAATCATCGTAACACCTAGTGAAGATAGTAATAAATACATTGTACTTGAAGGTAATCGACGCATTACAGCTCTAAAGTTATTAAACAACCCAACTCTTATTGATGACAAATATGCTTCTTTAAGGAAGAAATTCCAAAAGCTACAAAAAGATAAAGCCAATATTGTTTCAGAGTTAAAGAGCATTAGTTGTGCTGTATTTGAAAATCTAGCAGAGGCTGATATATGGATAAAACGTAAACATTCAGGAGAGCTGAATGGTGTTGGTACTGTTACTTGGAATGCTCAGCAAAAGCAAAGATTTGAAGAGAAGACAGAAGGAAAATCATCAATTCCATTGCAGATTATCACATTATTGAAATCTCAAGACAATGTTCCAGAAAACATCAAAGATTCATTGTCAAAACTCAATATTACAAATCTACAACGTTTGATGTCCGATCCGTATGTAAGAGAACATCTTGGCTTAGAAATCAATAACGGAACATTAGTTTCAAAGATTCAAGTTTCAGAAGTTATTAAGGGATTATTGAAAGTTATTACTGATATTTTAAATCCTGAGTTTAAGGTTTCCGACATCTACAATAGAGAAAAAAGGAAACAGTACATAGATAGTTTTAGTAAAGATCAGAAGCCGGATTTGTCTAATGAAACTTCTGAACAATGGAGCATCCAAGATATCGTAAACGAAAATGGGAAATCTCAAATAAATAATGAGCCGAAAGAAACTCAAAAGAACAAAAGTAAGAAACCAAAGACAAGGGTAGGATTAGTACCTAAAAACGTTGTATTACATATCAACAATCCTAAGTTGAACAAAATCTTTGAGGAACTTAAGCAAATACCAGTTAGAACATGTCCTAATGCATCTTCTGTTTTGTTAAGAGTGTTCTTAGAATTGTCTGTTGATGCCTATCTGGAGAAATATGATTTGGTAAAAAACAATGCTATCACAGCTTGTTCTTCTGGAGAAAGTTTACAAGGTAAAGTTGGTAAAGTATTAAATCATATGACTCAATTAGGAATAATGAGTAATGATTTGTCAAAAGGAATAAGATCTGAAATTAATGATAAAAATTCAGTATTGTCCATTGAATCATTGAATGCATATGTTCACAATGAATTCTTTTATCCTAAGGCTGATAATTTAGTTATTGGATGGGACAATATTGAAACTTTCTTTGTATTATTGTGGGAGTCTATAAATAAAGAATAAAGATATGGAGTTTTTATCACCTCTAAGATATCCTGGCGGTAAGGCTAAAGTTGCAGATTTCGTGCAATGCTTAATCAAAAAAAATGCATTGCTCGATTGTACTTATGTTGAGCCATATGTAGGAGGAGGTTCAGTAGCTCTTTCTTTACTTTTCAATGAATATGTGAGGGATATATATATAAATGATAAAGATATATCCATTTATGCGTTCTGGTATAGCGTTCTACACGAATCGGAGGCTCTATGTAAGTTGATAAAAGATACTCCGATAAATGTGGATATATGGCATAAGTTAAAAGAAGTTCAATCAAATAAGGAAAATGTTGATTTACTGAGCTTAGGCTTTTCTACATTTTTTTTGAATAGAACAAACCGTTCTGGAATTTTAAAAGCTGGAGTTATTGGAGGATATGATCAGACTGGTAATTACAAGATTGATGCTAGATTCAATAAAAATGATTTGATAAAAAGAATTCAAAGAATAGCAGATTATGCGGATAGAATTTATTTATCGAATGAAGATGCTGTAACTTTAGTGCAACGTTTAAATAATGAATTGTCACACAATACATTGTTTTATTTAGACCCACCATATTATATTAAAGGTAAAGGTCTATATATGAACTATTATAACGATGATAATCATAGAGATATTGCTAATGTAATAGATGCAATCCAAAATCATAAATGGATTATATCTTATGATAATGTTCCATTTATAACAAGTCTTTATTCAAAATATAGACAGCAATGTTTTGAACTGAATTATAGTGCTAGTAATTCAGGAAAAGGAGAAGAGATAATGATTTTTTGTAATAATATAGTCATTCCTGAACATAAATTGTTTAATCGCCCAACAAAGTGAAGATAACAAAAATCCACATAGAAAAATTTCGAGGTTTTCAAAATGAAGACTTTGAATTAGGTTCACAATTAACAGCTATCGCAGGGCAAAATGGAACTCAGAAGTCCACACTGCTTGGCATTGTAACTCAAACCTTTACTCTTAAGTTCGATGATCCAATGAGAACTGAAAAACCTTTGTGTGGAGGTAGTTACATTTCTGCTTTTAAAGATAAATTCAGATTATCACCAACTTTTGATAAGCCCAAAGGGCATGAATGGACTATTTCCTTTGATTCTGGGATAGCAGATTTTACGGTTGAAAGTATTAAACGGACTGGTGATCCAAACGTGCGATTTTGGAAAAAAGGAGCAAGACAAGAAGGTGATGGTTATATATCGTTTCCTACAATATTTTTGAGTTTAAAACGATTGGTTCCTGCAGCAGAAGAATCTAAAATCATAACAGATGACTCTCTGTTGACAGTAGAAGAATTGAACGAATTCAAGCAATTACACAATAAAATATTAATCACTCAGACTCCTATTTCATCTGCAACTGCCATAACCTCAAAAAATAAGCGTTCTGTAGGTGTTTCTACAGGATTATATGATTGGAATCAAAATTCAATGGGGCAAGATAATATAGGAAAGATTATACTTGCATTATTTTCTTTTAAGAGACTACAGGAGAAATATCCCAAACAATACAAAGGAGGTATTTGGGCTATTGATGAGTTGGATGCAACAATGTATCCTGCTTCACAAGTCGAATTACTAAAAATATTACGTAAATATGCGTCGAAATTAAAATTGCAGATACTATTTACAACTCATTCAATGTCTCTTCTTAAAGCAATGGATGATTTAATTAAAGAGGTTGGTAAGCAAGTTGAAACTACAAATCAAGTAAAACTTTTATATCTAAAGAGAATTGATAACAATATTGTAATCAAACAAAATGTAGATATAAAAGGTATTCAATTAGATTTAAATGTTGTTGCAGAGGGGAATAATCGTAAAAAAAATAAGATTACGGTATATACAGAAGATAATGAAAACAAGCTATTAGTAAAAGCAATTTTAAAATCTAAAGCGTCAGTATTAGATTTTGTGGATATTACTTTACCTTGTTCTACTCTAGTAGAACTTGTGAATAAAAAGATTCCAGCATTTACACACCCGTATTCAATTGTCGTATTGGATGGAGACGTTAGGGGGAATAAAGAATATCTCAGAAAGATTAAAAATGCGGATAACATTTTAATATTACCAGGAAGTAATTCACCAGAAAGGTTATTAGCATCTTATTTGTATAATCTTTCTGATGCAGATCCATTGTGGTCAAACATTGCCAATGGATATACAAAGCAATATTGTTTTCGAGAATATTCAATAGAACAGATTAATGCTGGAGGAGATTTGGGACGAAAAAATGCCAAGAATTGGTTTAATGGTCAATTATCGTATTGGGGGAAAAATGGATGTAAAGTTTTCAACCCATTCCTAAATTCAATATCTGTAGAAGTACAAGAATTTAAAACTAATTTTGATAATATGATAAAAAGGTTTATCCATGACTAACCTCCTATTATGTAATATATTTCGGCGTTCACCTTAAACAAATGAACGCCGAAATACTAAAAAATGGCAGTGTCCTTCTAAATATGCATCAATAGGCTAAAAACAAAGATAACCAATTACCCATTAATCGTTTTATTTTCTAAAGGAAAATCTTATTGGCTTTACGTAAAATAATAATCGCCACTAGCCGTATTTTATAAAATACTACCAATGGCGATTAGGAGAGTTGATATTAATATTCCTAAATCTCCAACGACTCTTTTAATGCAGTATCAAAGACTTGACGTTTTTTTTCCGTAAAAAATGGCATCCCCCAAATATTGAAGTTTGTTCCTTGAGTTGAAAATTGAATATCGGCATTAACCCTTATCTCTTTCATTGCATCTTCTTTCCATTTATCTGTTGTCCGTAAATGTTCTCCTTTTGGCTCAATGAAAATTTGAATATAATCTGCCTTTCCTACATCATTCTTCTTTTTCAAGAATAACACATAATCCGGTTGGTATGCATCACCGGATGCCAAACTATATATTTTGAAGTCTTTTTCATTTCTAAGTAAGTATATATCTTCGTATTTT
>CALUIJ010000164.1 GCA_944320675.1 uncultured Prevotella sp. | reverse complement strand
CAGAATGTCATCGGACAACAAGTGGCCATATATGTGAATGCTGGTATAATCCATTTCAGTTGTTTTTTTATTGAAACATCAGTTGGCATGGTTTGGAACGAACAAGTAGGCCGCAATGACATCCATCGGCAACACAGGCTCCACCACCTGATATTCAGTTGAATTAATATAAGAACGGTATTTGGCAAACGCCTCTACAAGATGGTTGGCACGTTCAAGGGCAATTGCGTCTGTGTGAAGCCGAAGTTCGTGCTCGTCATCTACCCATCGTACAGCATTGCTCAAAAGTAGTTTTTGAGTAGCAAGGTCTATGCTGCCTGATGCTTTTGTGTCAAGAAACAGATGGCGTGCTTCCTCCTGCGAAAGGAAATCATGGCTGTCTATACGCCCACGGTAACCTAAGAAAATCATTTCTTCTCCAACGAGTTCGCGGTCAGTCACTTTCTTGTCACGAATGACACTGCGTACTCGCATGAGAAGAACGGTTGTGTTCTTTGCGACTTCCGAGGTTTCAATGACCATTGCCCGACAAGCGGCCAATTCGCCCCCATTGACAGACTCGTTTACCACGGCACGGCTGAGGTCTTCCACAAAAATATGATTACGCCCTATGTACATATAATGCTTGGGTGTAGGTGACGCAAAGGAAATGCGAACCACATCCGCCTTGTTCGCGTTATCCTTAAAATAATGACGCAGCTGGGAAGGAAGCTCCAACAGGTTGAACGAATAACACAAGGGAGCATCAGTCTTGACATTCACATTTGCGTTGAGTAATTCTTGTATTACAAAGTCACGGGTATCGTCCACACCACCTATTACAGCCTTGGCCTCATTGAGCGTAGCAGTAAGCCTTATCGGGTCCATCTGTTTGTTGTTATGTGCAAAATAGGTGTGCGACATTTTCTCGTTTTCCTCCATGCGCTTTAGCTGGATTTCACGCTCCTCTTCCTGCTGTTTCAGCCATTCTGGGTCTTCGTCAAAAAGAGAAAGCTGCATATAGTCTGTGCGTGTAGGAGCTTTTGCCTCGAATATGCGTTTCATGATGGTTTCCATCAATGTGGCATCATTGTCGGCTATAGGAAGATAAACCCCTAATTTACGTCGAATTTCTTCCTGCTTTTTATAAAGTACATTTAGGACTATATCGTCCACCGGATTATTTTTTGAATGCAAAGTAGAGATGAGCACTGTCGGTGAAGTCTGGCCGTAACGGTCTATACGCCCGTTACGTTGTTCCAAGCGGTTGGGATTCCACGGTAGGTCATAGTGTATCACTGCCTCAAAACCTTGCTGTAAGTTTACGCCTTCCGAAAGACAGTCAGTACAAACAAGCACATGAGCCTCGGTGCGTACAAGTTCATCAATCTTCATCTTGCGTTCTTCATCTGCAAGTCGGCTAGTGATGACTTCCACTGCAACCTTCTTATACTTCCGGTCATTGGCAAGATGTTCACTGATGTATCGGCCCACATAATCCGCTGTTTGGATATATTGGCAGAATACAATAGGATTCATGCCGCTTGACAATGAGAATCTCACGATTTCAAGAGTTTGTCGTACTTTTTCATCACTGTCGGTAGCCTTGATTTCATTCAGAATCTTGATAAAGCCACGGAATTTACGGCGGTCAGCATTATCGACTTGTTCAAGAGCTTCCGGCACAACATCATCCCCCGTAAGCAAGTCTTTCAGTGGGTTATTGAACACATAAACCTTTTCATCCGTGTCATCGGTATTCTGCTCTGACGCGTCAGACCGTTTGTCTATCTTATTCTGCAACATGCTGATGCCGGCATCCGGACTCGACATTACACCTCGCATCAACGCCAACAAATCCCAATAGATATAACGCTGTTTGCGACGGTCGGCAGTGCTTGCACGTTGGATGCCATTCTTTACATATTCTATAAGATCGGCAAGCAAATCTCTATAAACAGGCTTGTAAGTATAATCGTCATTATCTATCTGTACCCTTTCCGGGAACACAACTTCACCACCAAGATAATGCTTGATGTCAGCACGACGGCGCTGCACAAAGTAATGCGAGAGTTCTTCACGCTCTTTAGCTGTCTGTAGCTGGTAATGCCCAAACTTGGGGTCGAGCAACCCAATTAGGGATTGGAACTCTTCTGTCTGACCGCTATGAGGGGTTGCTGTAAGCAGAACCAACTGTTGGCCGGGTTTATCGGAGAGGTCTTTCAGAAGACGGTAACGTTGTTGCTGGTATTTGTTTGCACCGACAGGCTTGGCACAAGTATGCGCTTCATCGACAATGACAAAGTCGGGGCAATGGTCGAGGAATACATTACGACGGTTGTCCTGCTTGATGAAGTCGATGGATATGACTTGGAACGATATGTCGCGAAAGATATTTTGGTCAGGGCGTAACCGTTTTTCCAAACGGCTTACAGTAGAAGAACGAATTATTTCAGCATCCAGCCCAAACTTGTCTTTGATTTCGTTCTGCCATTGTTCGCACAAATGCGGCAGGCAAACAACGGCAAAACGATTGATTTCGCGACGATCAATCAATTCCTTGGCTATCAACAATGATTCCAGCGTTTTTCCTATGCCGACGTCATCGGATATAAGCAACCTGATTCTTTCTTGCTTTAGTGCAAGAATAAGCGGCACCATCTGATAAGGCCGAGGCTCAAAAGACAATCTTCCGAGACAGCGGAACGGACCAGCTATATCCCGAAAGGACAAGCGGCAGGCATTGTAAAGAATGCGGGCAGAAGCTTGATAGCTGTTTCGCCCCACATCATCGGCAGACGGACTACGGAAATGGTATGAACGGATGTCAAGTTTGCCTTCATAAAGAGGCAGATAAAGAGTTACCGTTTCTGCGTCTGTACCGCCAAGCGGTTTTATAGTCATAAGGTCGTTGTCCCTTGATTGCTGTACAACCCACGGACGGTCTCTAAATTCAACGAGTGTTCCTGTTTTATATTCCATAATCAACTTATTTTACGGGGGTGAATATCTCCGGATAACGGGCAATGAAATCCTCTAAAGGTGTTGCATAATGCCACGACAAAACAACGTACCCAGCCTCTTCGAGAACCGCACGCTTGTTCTTGTCATCCTCTTGAATTTCAGGTTTGTCATGTGGCGTTCCATCGCAGAAAATGACTATACGGTCGCCATACATGAAATCCGGTTGTACATAATACTCATCGGGGAAAGTCGGCTGCGCCTTGTCCGGGAGACGTAATCCGTGTTCATATAAATACTTTAAAAATTCATACTCCGTAGAACTGTTATGGTCACGGGCTGCTTCAAGTGCCTTATATTGCTCATCGTAGTTCCAAACCTGCCCCGGATGATGAACCTCAATTGCCGCATTCTCCATCAATTTGAGCGTATGGTAAATCTTGCGTATATCTATTTGCTGGTGATATGGCTGGTTGTAATAGTTAAGCAGATTACTGTAGTCGGCCGGCGCCAACTTATCAAGTTCTTCTTGCGTATATTCAGATTTTTGTCCAAAGCATATTTCGTATGCACGTTTAACCACAGCATGATAAGACGCAGGCTCTTTCACCAAACGGTCAAGTACGCCTAAAGAACCTTCCGCGTTTTCATAAATGAATACATTGGGTACTTTTCCTTCGCCCATAACATCAGCACCGATTTCGCTGCTCTCAATCTGAAACATATCTTCGATAGCCTGTTTGAAAGCATACAAAAATGTTCTGACCGCCTCTGTTTCATGCAGCATCAATGCTTCCATTGGCTGTATATAAATAGCATTGGCTGTTGTTTCAGTGAACAGCTTTACAAATTTAGTGCGTTCAATCTCTTCCTCATGCAAATGTTGTTCGTCTCGAATGCGTGTCAGACGTTCATTGCTAATCCAGTCACCGGTTTTGGTATCAAGCGCAAAACCATTGCCATTGTTGTCATTACGCGATTCAAGGAAATAGGTTATGCGACAAGACGGGATATAGCGGATGTTGGCAAGGTGTTGCCCGTTGTCTTGCAATTCGCATTCACTTATAGAACGGGGATCGTCACTTGAGAAATAAGTAGAAGTCTTATAAAACTTACGGTTGCGTTCCTCCTCCTGGCAAGTTATTTTCTCCGATTCAATGGCTATCATATCCTGCGCCTCAATGCAAGTTCCTGGAATAAGCCGGGCGATACCGTCAAGCGGTTCGCCAGTGATAATATCAGTATGATGCGTACCGAAGTCTTGATTCTTATATATGACCCCTGTCTTGGGGTTATAGAAAAACCTGTCAGGGTTCAATTCGCCTGTGAGTATCATTCGGGCAACACGGAACTTGCTACCGTTGTTGTAAATGATGTTTTGTGGACCAAATTCACTAAGAGCCAATGCCTTTGGACGGCTTAGATATTCAACCGCATCGGATTTATACTGCAACATAACCCTTTGCGGCAGGCGTGTAAAATTATAGCCTGGCAAGAATCCTTCACTCGCAAGGTAGCGGTAAGGATAGAACTCATTTTCTTCTTTGTTCTTCCCTTGATTCTGTCCAAGCAGCATATCACGCTGATTGGCAGCTCGCCGCTCTTTCATCAAGGCATCCTTTTTTTCTTTCGAGTTGTCCGCGTAAATTTTGTTCTTGATAATATGCTGCGCTTCTTCGATTTGTTTTTGTGCCTCTTTATATAAAGCACGCCACCTATCAAGTGCATGGTTAAAATCATGTTCATAGTCATCTAACACATGATCTATCCAGTTATCATTAAACCAATGTGGCCTTTCGTCTTCCAACTTTCCCTTGAGAAAAGTATCAGATATCGCTTTATTAAAGACCTCTTTTATTACCTGTTTGAGTTCTGCGGACAATTCAAGGTGTATTTTTACATCTTCCCTCAAAGGTATGTCATTGAGATTTGAATAATCAACCAAAGCGGATATTCCGTCCGAAAGTTGTCGGATTGGGCAAAGAGACAAAATTGTAGAATGAAGATGGGTGCGGAACAATTCTTCATTGACAAGCTCCATGCGCGGGGCTTTGACTTCACCATTCACCATTTTCTGCGGATTGTGAAGATAATAATTCTCGTGCGAATTACGAGGGCGGCAATATGTATAAACCAAAGCAGCTTGTCCGCTACGTCCGGCTCGTCCAGCCCGCTGAGTGTAGTTGGCAGGAGTCGGCGGTACGTTCCTCATGCCGACAACGGAAAGATCCTTGATGTCTATGCCAAGTTCCATTGTCGGAGAACAATAAAGAATGGGGAATTTCCCTTCACGAAATTCCTGCTCACGCTTTTCACGTTCATCTTTTGGCACTTGTCCCGTATGGTCTTTTGCCTCAAGGTTAACCCCTCCAAGAGGTATAGTTTGATAAAAATTCTGGAAGAAAGCGTTTGGCTCACACTTTGGTTGTTCTGAACCACCAAGGATGCGGACACGAACCATATCCTGACGAACTGCTTTTTTATCGCCGGCAGTCCAAAGTATGGAATTGTAATCCAATTGGTAAGTGCCATCTTTCTCAATGATATAATTGGACAACTGGGCAAATAGGCCTTGCATATATTGGACGTAATCATTTTCATTGGCCAAGTTGATTCCGGCATTTGCAAAAAGATAGTCACGGACAAAAACGGCAAGTTTACTCCTGTAACCACCACTTTCAAGATTATATGCCCTGCGACGCCGTGGATTGACAATATACAATTCACTTGATGGTACAATACTATCACTTTCATCAAGCGTCCATGGCTTTTTCAGATTGTCACGGACAGCCTTACTTGTATCCTTTACAACTTGTTGAGTCCGTTCTGAACTATACATACATAGCTTATGCCTGAAATAGTCTAAGATTTGGACAATAAACACTTCTTTCTGTTCATCGGAAAGCCCTTCAAGTTCAGGAATGTCATATAATCGTTCCGAATCATTTTCACCTGTGATTTCATCATGAAGGTACTTATAATCTACTTTAAGCAAAGCACAGTCTTCCAAATTCGGCGTTATTACAGACCAGTTGCCTGCCAAATCATCATAAATGATGGTTGAAAGGTAGCGAATCAATATTTCTTTTACTTCATCCATACGTCTGCCACGTAATTCCGGACGTGCGGAATATTCGTTTGCTGACAAGTGTAAAGACTCAAATACAAGCCTTGCTATATTCGAACTGTCTATAGGCTTTTCTGCCTCTTTTACGGCATTCCAAATTGCGGAACGAATTTTCCCAATGCGAATAAAGTCATTGAAATGGCCTGCTTGCAACGCTGCGTCCTGTCGCGCATCTACAAAAGTCATAACTTTTCTGTCTTTCTCCTCTACATTGGCATCTTTCATCAGAATAATGTCTTCATAAGACAGAATAGTTGTAGCCGTACTTCTACCTTCCCCACCTATTTTCGATAGCTTGGCAAACTCAGATTGCCTTCCTTTATACACCACTCGGGCCGTTGGGTCATACATCAATGGTGACGTCATGTATATTGCTTCAACAAAGGAAGATTTGTCGTCCATTGGCTTGACAAACGAGAAAACCCCAGACTGTGTGATGTAAACAATACGGGGAATCCTTGTTTCATATGCACGCTTCAAGCGTCTTGTCCCTGTACGTGTTACATTAAACCAGTCATTAGGAATGTCGTCCGAATCCAAGTCCAAAAGGTAATCATTGATTTTTTCGCCTGTATGTGGAATCACAATATAGCCGTCATTATCATCGGTGTCACCACTTGCCGTCATGCGACCGTCGAAATTACGTGGTAAAATATGGCCGGATCTATTATCCAACCTCACCACGTAAAAATCATGTCCGCTCAACCGACTGAATACCACAGGATAATACATTACTTTTATGCTGCCATGCGACAACTCTTCACAATAGAGCTTTTCTTCAACGGTTATCAAGCGCGTATTGGCTTCCCCAAGTGTGGCATATACATTTCCTGTTTGCGGGATAAACTGGTGTATTTTGTATGGAAGTACGTTTTCTGAATTGGTCAAATTTACACGATTACACCATTCCAGAACAGACAACAGATGCGTCCTGCAAGTTTCATAATCCTCATCGGTATAGCCTGCCAACTTCTGGGCTATACTTTCAATAGACATAGGATTCCCACGGAAATATTTTTTAGCTTTTTTATCCCATTTCAAAGCAATGTTCCGCTCAAGCCAAATCGCTGTCGGATATTTTTTTACCGTATCCAATTCTGCTGAATTAGGAACGGGCAGACCTATAACTTGACGAAGTTCTTCTTCTGAAGGCTCTTCATCATTCAGTCCGGTACTTAATGTTTCATCTATGACCTGCTCCTTTTCAAAATGACTTCCGAAAATACAGGATGCAACCTCTACTACCTTTTCACGGCGTTGCTCATAGGTAATATTCTCGTCTGCCACCATTGTAGCGGAAGTTCCAAAACACAATACCCTGCCATTTGCGAGAGATTTAATCCGACGTATCAAAAAAGATACATCACTGCCTTGCATCCCGCGGTAAGTATGCAATTCGTCAAAAACCAAAAAATGCAAGTTCTTAAGGAAACATCTTCGCAACTGTTCCTCGCCTTTGTCTGCGCGTGTCATTAAAAGTTCTAGCATCATGTAATTTGTAAGTATGATGTTGGGAGGTGTCTGTTGCATTTTTGCACGCTGATCGTCATCCTCTTGACCTGTATATTTCCCAAAAGTAAAAGGACACTTCTTACCCGTCACGTCTTCATATTGCTTTCGATAACGTTCCAATTCTTCTGATTGAGAATTTATCAAGGCATTCATTGGATAAACTATGATTGCAATCGTTTTGTTCACACAGTCATCCTGATGCTGCAATATATGGTTGAAGACTGTTGCCATAAATGTACGGGATTTTCCAGAACCTGTTCCTGAGGTTACAATAAACTCCTTTCCACGACAACCTAATTCAATCGCCTCTTGTTGATGCTTGTAAAAAGGAGTATTGAAGAACTTTTCCAAATCTTTATGGATAGGAAGACCATTCTCAATCATTTTTGCGATGCCAATTCCTTTGGCATAATTGGGATTAAATTGAATAAGTGCCTTAGGCCACATTTTTTCCCTATGAATGGCCTTTGTCACAACATCCTCAATTCTTTTGTCCTTTATACGAACAAAACTACTAATGTATTCTTTATAGCTATTCTTAAGCCTACTATATAAATCCAAGATATCCATAAGCAACTTTTTAATGTAATTTCATGACACTCAGAAACTTAAAAAAATAACATCCTACTATCCAGGACATTGGCAAATAAGTCTATCTCCCTTTTGGGAATGCCCAGGCGTATGGCCAAACTTCGCCAATCCTTTACAGCATTGACTATCTCCCGAATGATACCTTCCCCCATTTTTTGTCCTAGCATATAATTCTCACAAGCATCTAGCAAAATGCGTAAATCAGCCTTATTTGATGCCGAAGTAATGAGCAGACTTTGGTATTCATTTAAAGTAGGATTCATGTCGTATGCCGGGGACAATGTCCAACCCTTAGCTGTTAAAATAAAGCCATGATTGCGGAAATGGTCATCACTGTTACCTATGCAGATATTAAAAGCCACCCGACGGTAAAGCTCCTGCAGGTTAGCTTCCACGTTGGTGCAATTCTGAAGAATAAAATCTACAATGTCCAGATAACCATGCCCTGTAACAGCATTATCTCCATCCGAAAGTCCCAATAAAGTCATTGCGGAAGCGAAATGAATCCGACGGCCTTCCGTAGTACGGTCAAAACGCCGGGAAAGCAAAGTATGGTATTTCTCACCAACAGACAGGACTTCAGTCTGTGCGGCATTAATTCCCGCCTTCTGCGCAAGCAGGTGGGCGAAATGTTCCCATAATCCGACATCATAGTCATCCTTATGCGATGGGAATTTGGCTACATATAGCATCCTGCCATCCCCGATGACACTGGCTTTCGGCCTC
>CALUIJ010000163.1 GCA_944320675.1 uncultured Prevotella sp. | reverse complement strand
TTGCGTACTGCTGGATAATAATCCAGATACAAAGAAATACGGTCGTTGCGAATCGCTCTTTGGCGAACGGTCACTTTTGTACAGGTGTGATTCATAACTGATGATATTTAGAGTTTTACATTTGTTTGGGGTACAAAGAAATCGGGTGATAGAATGGCGAACAACATCACCGGAGGATAACCCGTAAATCGTCATTCTATCTTTGGAGGGGCAAGAAGTTTATCCAGTTCAGCCCGGTTAATGAAGGTGTATTTCCCTTTCTTTACCTTGGATATGTGGTGCCATTTTACATAATGGTAAAGCTGGTCGCGTGTGAGGTTGAACTTCTCCATCGCTTCCGCCACGGTGTAGTACAGGGCTTCTTCCGGTTGGGATATTCCTTTGGCTATATCCACATGCTTCTTCGAATAGTAAACCATGATACCTTCCTTCTTTTTCGGGATAGCGTTCTTTGAGGCAAAATTGTAGATGGCGGACAAGGTCATACCGAATTTGTCTTGCATATCCTGTGTGCTGTACCATTCGGTGATGTCAGGATTCGGAGCTTTCTTTGCGAAGTAGGCGTCTATGTGTTTCTTGCTCCAATAGGTTTTGCCACGATTGAAGGTTCGTGGAATGTTATGCTTCTTGGCGATAACGAATATCCACGATTCATTGACATGGTATTTTTCTTTGACTTCGGCGGTGGTGTAGAAGTCGGTGATGGGTATTGTATCTTTAGGTTGCAGTCGTTCATAAGGATGAGCTTCTAACATACGGTCAATATCTCCTTTGCGGATAAAAGATAATCTACTGCTAATACGGAATGCTTGTAACTTTCCTGCATATACCATTTATTATATATGGCTTGCTTGCTTAATCCCAATAAGGTTGCAGCTTCTTTGAATGATAGATATTCTTTATCCTTGAATTCAGATATGGGTTGTTAACTAATGACAGCTTGGACTCTGTTTTCTACTTCTTGAATTCTTTTCTGTCGGATTGTTTCTTTGTATGCAAGATTATTGCACCGATGAGAACAAAAGAGTGTTGTTAATTTTTTGGCATAGAATGTTGTGCCACACCATTCACAAACTTTTTTGATTTTCATTTTACTTGTTGCCATATTCGTTACTTTTAAAGGTTTATTTCTCTTGTTATTTCTCCATATTGTTCAACCATCGTAAATCATAGTCAACTATAGTCAACTTTCTCCACGACCTATCCGACCTGAAATCAGACAGTAACAAGCGAGCAACAAATGTGGTACAAAAATGAGCCGAAAAAGGCTTATCAACGTCCTCTAACGCTGACAAGAAAAAAATAAAAGGCGCTCAAAATGAACGCCTTATTGGTCAATGATGGTAGATGCTAATCGTTGGTAATCACTACCTACTTACCGACGCAAAAGTGCTTGAAGATGTTTTGAAGTGTTTCCTCGCTGGTTATTTCTCCGCCTGTGATTTCGGCAAGATGATGGAGGCAGTCGCGCAGGTCTTGCGATACGAGGTCAGATGGCAGGCCGTTGTTGAGGCCTTGAATTACGCGGTTGATAGCATCGTGGGCGAGGGTCAGGGCTTCGTAATGGCGGACGTTGGTTATTATTGTGTCGCCTTGTGATATTTCTGGTATGCCGGCCGATGTTACGAGCATTTGTTTTAGTTTGCCGATGTTAGTTCCGTATTTTGCCGAAATGTCTATTTCTTGGGTCTGAGGAGGAAGCTTGTCGATCGGCATGCGCAGCGGTTGGTGCGTCATGTCGGTTTTGTTGTAGGCGAGTATCAGTTGTTTATCCTTGCATAAAGGGATTATTTTTTCTGATATTTCCGTGATACGGGCGTACTTGTCGGTGGCATCGAGCATCCATATTACTATGTCGGCTTGGCTGATTTTCTTGAATGTCCGTTCTATTCCTATGCGTTCGATCGTGTCCGACGTGTCGCGTATTCCGGCCGTGTCGATGAAGCGGAATGTCGTGCCGCCGATGTTTACGGTGTCTTCTATCACATCGCGCGTGGTGCCGTGTATGTCGCTTACTATGGCGCGGTCTTCGCCGACAAGTGCGTTGAGCAGTGTCGACTTGCCTGCGTTTGTTTCTCCGATGATTGCTACTGGTATGCCTCTTTTTATGGCATTGCCGAGAGAGAATGACGAGGCGAGGCGCGAGATGGCTGTTTCGATTTGTACGGCAATGTCTTTAAGTTCCGTGCGGTCGGCAAATTCAAGTTCTTCATGGTCGCTGAAATCGAGTTCAAGCTCCATGAGCGACGTGAGGCGTAGCAGTTTGCCGCGTAGTGTTGAAAGTTCATGGCTGAAAGCCCCTCGCATCTGATTGATTGCCATGCGGTGCGTGGCTGCCGACGTTGATGCTATCAAGTCGGCCACGGCTTCGGCTTGGCTTAGGTCCATCTTGCCGTTAAGGAAGGCGCGCTTGGTAAATTCGCCTGGCTCTGCCTGGCGGCATCCGTTGTCTATAAGCAGTTGCGTTACTTGTTGCAAGATGTAATCCGAGCCGTGGCATGATATTTCCGTCGAGTCTTCTCCCGTGTAGGAATGCGGGGCGCGGAATATGCTGACCAGTACGTCGTCTATGGTCTCCCCATTGCCGTTCTTGATGTGGCCGAAAGTAATTGTGTATGCTTCGCGTTCGTGCAGTGATGGATATTTCTTGTCGGCAGGATGAAATATCTTATCGGTTATTGTTATGGCATCGTTTCCTGAGACTCGTATTGTCCCGATTGCTCCGCCACGGGCCGTGGCGATGGCGCATATTGTATCTTCGTTGTTCATTTTACAAATTCTTTCAGGATGCAAAGATACGCTAAATGGGATGTAATGCAAAATTAAAAATCATTTTCAGCACACATTTATGGAAAAATGTGTGCCGAAAATGAGCTAATCGGAGTCAGACGCTTTGCGTCGGGATTGCCGTGTGGCGTGGATATATGCCTAGTAGTTGGTATATGTAGGCTGTTCCCTGTCAACTTAGGTGAGTGAACGGGCTTGACCCTTGTTGGCTCCGATTAACTCTTTTGGGAATGCACTTTGTTTTTACAGCAGTATAGTCTTACTGTAAAGCCTTTCGGACGTTGAACAGAAGTTCTTCCTTATCAGGGTTCTTGTCGGCCGATATTGTGTCGCCGGTGCTTAGCTTGTTGTCAAGCAGGAGTTCGCATACGCCGTCCTCGACGTAATTCTGTATGGCGCGTTTAAGCGGGCGAGCTCCGAACTGCACGTCGTATCCTTTAGTCGCGACAAACTCTTTCGCCTTGTCGGTGAGTTCTAGATCGTAGCCCATGCCGGCTATGCGTTTTTTGAGTCCGGCCAGTTCTATGTCGATAATCTTCTTGATTGCTTCAAGGTCGAGCTGGTCGAACGTTATTCTTTCGTCAAGGCGGTTAAGGAACTCGGGGCTGAATTGCTTGCTGAGGCTTTTTTGGATGATGCTGCGCGCGTATTCCTTGTCTGTGTCGTTAAGGCTCAAGCCCATACTTCCGCCTGCGTTGAAGCCTACGCCGCGTCCGAATTCCTTCAGTTGCCGCGTTCCTGCATTGCTCGTCATTATTATGACCGTGTTGCGGAAGTCTATCAGGCGGCCGTTGCCGTCGGTGAGCCGTCCCTCGTCGAGCACTTGCAGAAGCATGTTGAACACGTTGCCGTGCGCTTTTTCTATCTCGTCGAGCAATACGATGGAGTAGGGGTGGCGGCGCACTTTCTCGGTGAGCTGTCCTCCCTCTTCATAGCCGACATATCCCGGAGGCGCCCCTACGAGCCTTGACGTGTTGAAGCTTTCGCTGTATTCACTCATGTCGATGCGTATCAGTGCGTCGCTGCTGCCGAACATGTGTTCGGCAAGTTTCTTCGCAAGGTATGTTTTACCTACTCCTGTAGGGCCGAGGAACATGAATGCGCCGATAGGGTGGTTGGGCTCTTTCAGGCCTACACGGTTGCGTTGTATCGCCTTCACCATTTTTTCTATGGCGTTGTCTTGGGCAATAACTGCTTTTCTGAGTTCTTCGCCCATGCTTTTAAGGCGAGCGCCTTCGGCTTCGGCCATCTTTTGCACAGGCACGCCAGTTATCATCGAAACTACGTCGGCGACTTCTTTTTCCGTTATTACGTCGCGTGCGCCGATTTCGTTATTCGTCCATTTTTCTTGCAGTTCGATAAGTTCCGCTTCAAGTTCGGTCTGCTTGTCGCGGTAGCTTGCCGCAAGTTCGAAGTTCTGGTTCCTTACCGCCGCCTGCTTTTTTTCCTTGACATAGCTTATTTCTTTTTCCTTCTCGTCTATTTCCGGCGGCATTTGCGCATGTTGCAGGTGTACGCGCGCGCCGACCTCGTCAAGTGCGTCGATTGCCTTGTCGGGGAATGCCCTGTCTGTCACGTACCTTTCTGTCAGTTTGACACACGCCAATATGGCATCTTCCGAATATGACACATGATGGTGGTATTCATACCTGTCTTTGATATTGTTTAATATCTCTATCGTCTCTTGGGCGGTTGTAGGCTCGACCATCACTTTCTGGAAGCGCCGTTCGAGGGCTCCGTCTTTTTCTATAGAGTTGCGGTATTCGTCAAGTGTCGTAGCGCCTATGCATTGTATTGTTCCGCGCGCCAATGCCGGTTTAAGAATGTTCGCGGCATCCATCGACCCCGGAGTAGAGCCGGCGCCGATCAGCGTGTGGATTTCGTCTATGAATATTATTACATCCGGATTTTGTTCTATTTCCTTTATCAGGGCCCGTATGCGTTCCTCGAATTGTCCGCGATATTTTGTTCCGGCTACGACTGCGGCCATGTCGAGATTCACGATGCGCTTGTTGAAGAGCACGGGCGACGTGCGGTGTTTGCATATTAGTTGCGCCAAGCCTTCTACGATTGCGCTTTTGCCTACGCCCGGTTCACCTATCAGTATGGGGTTGTTCTTTTTGCGGCGGCATAGTATCTCTGTGACACGCTGGATTTCGCGCTCGCGTCCCACTACGGGGTCGAGCTTCCCCTCGGCTGCGGCTTTTGTCAAGTCGGTTCCGAAATTGTCGAGCACGGGCGTCTTGCCCGTCGGGCGGTGTACGCTTGTTGCCGTGTTCTGGGAATTGTGCTGTCTTGACTTTTGCGAGTTTCCGCCGTTTATGCTTAACATTCCGTCGTCCTCGTCCTCCTCCTTATCGGGGATGCCGATACCGTTTTGTGTCTGGCTTGCCTTACGTTGGAAATATGTCAATGCGTCTTCGTAGTTCATGTTGTTAAATTCAAGTACTTCTTTTGCTCCGTTATTAACATGGTCGTGCAGTATGGCCAGGAACAAGTGTTGTTCGTCGACCATCTGTGTTGATTGTATGCGTGCCTCCAATACTGCTAATTTCAATATGTTGCTGGCTTTCTCGTTCAGTACGAGTTCGTGTGTGCGCAAGGGTTGCGCAAAGTCTTCTTCGCGTACTTTCTGTTCAAGTTCGTCCTTTATGGTTTGGAAATTGATGTCCGATTTTACGAAAAGTTCATGCACCGGTCCCGTCTTGTCACGGAGAATGCCCAGCAACAAGTGCTCTGGCCCGACAGACCTGCTGGCAAGCCTTGCGGCTTCTTCCCTGCTGAATGCCAGGATTTGTGATACTTTTGGTGAAAATTGACTTGTCATGTAAAGTTGATTGTTCTTTTTGAATCTGCTTGTGTGCAATGTTGTTGCACTGATTGTTTAAGTGCTGTAGCGCTTATGACGCTTATTTTTGTTTTTGCTTATCATATCTTGTGCAAAGATAATGCAATTTCATTGCAGCGCAAAACATTTTTATCAGTTTTTATGACATTATGTTTATTGTATTTTGTGTCTTGCAAAAATTGTGCCATTTGCATTGCCGTTAATGGTTTGGCGTGATTTTTTATATGAAAAGGGTTGGTTTTCTTTGCACGCAGGTAAGCTCCAAGTCTGCATAACGCTTAAGCAAGCTTGGCGTTTCCGCCTTCGGTTTGCTTAAGCCCAAATCGGTCATTAGAGCGTATATGCTTGAATATTGCTTAAATTCCATACTATACGGCCGCTTATGCGTTAATGTCGAACGGATTGCTTTCCGTCCAGTCTCGGCGTAGCCCGCTACGCCTTTGCCGAAACAGTAAGCAATCTTCTTGACATTAACTCATAATCAGACCGGAGTCTAATGGCCGATTGGGGTTAAAAGACGACCTTTGGTGTCTTAATACGTTGTATTTTGCGTGCTAATAGGCAATATGTTGCTGCGTGAGACATGGTATTTCGTATTGGGACCAAATCTGTCATAAACCGTTGCCTTATGTCAGTCGCGTGCGTAATGAATAATAAAAAGAGGGTGTTCCCGAATTGAAACACCCTCTTTTTATATTGGCCTGTGCTTGGCTTTAAGCTAAAGTTATTCTGCTTCTTTCGGCTCTTCGCCTACTTTATTGGTTGCCCTCGACGTGGATTTCTTTGTTGTTTTTGTCTTTTCCACTTTTGCTTTCAGTTTGGCCTCTGCTGTTTGCATTTTTTCCACTTTTGCTTTCAGGCGGACTATTTCCTTGTCTTTCATCTCTATTTCGTCGCCTTGGTTCTTAATCGTAGTTAACAACGAGTTAAGCTCGTCGTTGTCGATTTCTTCAGGATACAGCGAGTTCACGCGGTTGATGAAGTCTCCAAGGATGTTCATGTAGTTCGTGAAAGCGTCGAAAGGCGAACTGTATATGCCTCTGTCGAGTCCTACGTTTGACGGTTTTGTCGTCATGAAGCGGAAATTGTTGCTTGCCTGCAGATAGTCCCAATCTTGGTTGATGCGTGGGTCGTTGGCTATGCGTAGGCGGTCGGCAACGCTGTAAAGCTTGTTGAAAGCCTCGCGTTGCATCGGATTGCCAAGCCAACAGCTTACGTCGCGCTCTTCATCGACCCATGACAGCGTGTCGGGTACGTCAAGATTGCCGACGCTGTTCATCTTCAGGCATATCTCCGTAGGCGTTGAGAACGTGATGCCTTTTTCTTTCGCATAAGTCGGCAGCGCCTTGATGAACTCAAGAATGTTTGACGACAACGGCTGTGCGATGCCGAGGGCCGACAGTTCCATGAAGATGTTTATCACCTGCTCGTTGTCCGGTAATGACGCGATGCGGTTGATGTAATTGTCGGCGAAGAGTGGATAACCGTCCCAGTCGCTGTTGTTGAACCTCAGGCTTATGTCGTCGCTCAGGTCGACGTCGCGGAGCAGAAGTTTTAGGTTGGGGGCGATTGCGCAGTTGTAGACGTAATGGGGCGATTTCCATCCTAACACGTGTCTTGCGCCTTCGGTAAGCATGCCTTTGAAGCCCATTGCCGCCGCTTGTCCTCCTATGTCGTCGCTGTAAATGAGCGAAGAGTTCCTTAATACGGTGGGTTTCTTGCCAAAGTATTCTTGCATCTTGGCAGCTTGTTTCTTTACGTCGGCGGCAAAAGCCTCTTCGTTGACAAGTGAGGACAAGCCGTGTGAGTACGGTTCGGCCAGGAATTCTACGCATCCTGTGTCGTTAAGTTCCTGCAACTTTGTTATTACTTGCGGCGCGTGCATTTCCAACTGTTCAAGGCCTACGCCTGAAATGGAGAATGCAACCTTGAAATATTTCCCGTTGTTTTTTATCATCTCGAGGAACGTGTTCAACGCCGGCATGTATGAACGCTCGGCTATGTCGCTGATGCTGCGCTCGTTCTCGTAGTCGTCATAATAATAGTGGTCTGTGCCTATGTCGAAGAAGCGGTAACGCTTGAGATGTATTATCTGGTGAATCTCAAAATATAAGCATATAGTTTTCATTGCATTATTCTTTTTTGATGGTTTTATTGTTAAAAGCTGTATTTAGTCATGTCTAACTCCTAATGCCCAAGGTGCGCTCATAAAGTTCGCGTATCCACAAGCCGACCTTTTCCCAAGTTATTTGGTCTACTTCGTGTTTGCCTTCCGTTTGCAGATAATTGAACAGGCTGTCATTGTGGCAAATAGAGTAAATCGCGTCTGCGAGGGCGTGGATGTCCCAATAGTCTACTTTTATACAGTTGGTCAGAATCTCAGCGCATCCGCTTTGCTTTGAAATGATGCTCGGCGTGCCGCATTGCATTGCTTCGAGAGGCGATATGCCGAAAGGTTCGCTCACGGACGGCATGACGTATACGTCAGAGTCTTTCAGACACTCGTAAACTTGTTTCCCGCGCATGAATCCCGGAAAATGGAAGCGGTCGGCAATGCCGCGCTCGGCAGCCAGGTAGATCATAGCGTCCATCATGTCGCCGCTGCCGGCCATGCAGAAGCGCACGTTGCGTGTGCGGTGAAGCACCATGTTGGCAGCTTCTACAAAATATTCCGGCCCCTTTTGCATGGTTATGCGGCCGAGGAACGTTACTATTTTTTCCTTATTCGTGTGATCCGGCCGTGGAATGTCTTGAAGTTCCTGTCGCAATGGGTACACGGCATTGTGCACGGTGAAACATTTGCGCGGGTCTTGGTAATAATGGTTTATTACCGTCTGGCGTGTCAGCTCGCTTACGCACATTATGCAGTCGGCGTTGTCCATGCCGTCTTTCTCTATCGCATAAACCGTCGGGTTGACATTGCCGCGGCTGCGGTCGAAGTCTGTCGCATGCACATGTATGCATAATGGCTTGCCGCTTATCTGCTTGGCGTGGATTCCTGCCGGATACGTTAGCCAGTCATGTGCGTGGATAATGTCGAATTGCTGTTGCCGCGCAACTACGCCGGCCACTATCGAGTAATTATTGATTTCGCTGTGCAGCTGGTTGTCAAGGTATTTGCCGGAGAATTCGATGCATCCCAAGTCGTTCACCATCATATAGTTGAAGTCGGCGTAGATGTGGTCGCGCATGCTGTAATACATTTCCGGCGTCGTCATGTTGCCGAGCCTGCTTTTCAAGTAGTCGTAATTTACGTCGCGGTAAACTATTGGCACTTCGTTCATCGCTATCACGTTCATGAAACTTTTGTCTTCGTCCCCCCACGGTCTCGGAAGGCAGAAGGTGATTTCCATGTCGCTTTGTTCTGAAAGCCCTTTCGTTATACCATAGCTGGCTGTGCCAAGGCCTCCAAGTATGTGAGGAGGAAACTCCCAACCAAACACTAATACTTTCATATTGCGCTCCTCCTTTATTTTACGTAAGAATATTTTTCAAGAAGATTCAAAGTCCTAAGTATCTCGGCTACGTTCATTGCGAAAGAGATTGTTCCACGTGCGCGGAACGGAGGGTTGCCGTCAGACAGTTCCGGTATCGTGCCGAGGCAGTTGATCAACATTTCATCTTCGTATCCGACCATCTGCCTTTCGATGAAGCTCAAGCGTGTGCGCTTGTAAAGCTTCAGGCAGGCTTCCATGTAGAATCCGCCCAGCCACGGCCATGCTGTTCCCTGATGGTAGGCGTAATCGCGCTGTGTGCCGACGTACATTGGGTTATAGCCGCCGCTTTTGGGTGAAAGTGAGCGCAATCCCTTTGGGGTAAGCAACTCGCGTGTGCAAACGTCGAGAACGCTCTTCTTTTGGTCTTGCGATAATGGGGAATAATCAAATGCTACCGGGAAAATCATGTTAGGACGGACGCTCCAGTCCATCATGTTGCCGTCAACATAGTCGAAGAGATAGCCGTAATCGTTCATGAATGTCGGGACGAACGACTGCTTGCAAAGTTCGGCACGCTTTTCCCAGTCTTCAACCTTCTGGTTGTCTTCTTTCAGGGCTGCAAGCTTGGCTCCGAATTTCAAGGCGTTGTACCAAAGGGCGTTGAATTCAACTATATATCCCGTCCTTGGCACGACCGGGCGGCCGTTTACGGTGGAGTTCATCCAAGTCACGGGCTTGTCGTGACCGTCCGTGTAAACCAGTCCGTTGGAGTCGAGGCGTAGGTTGGGATGCTTGCCGTCTATGATATAGCAAAGGATGTCTTTGATAAGTTCGCCATACATGTTCAGGCATTTGTCGTCACCGGCCGATTTTGCGTATTGCTGCATGGCCCATACCGCCCATAGGAATACGTCCGGCTGGTCCATTTCCGTGATATTCACGGTCAGCGGCTTTTCATCCATGAATTCGCGCATGCCTCTTTCGGCTGTCTGCATAACGAGCTCGAAATAATCTTGTTCGTCGATGGCCAGGGTTAATCCTGGAAGGGATATGAACGTGTCGCGTGCACGGCATTTGAACCACGGATAACCGGCCAATATGTAGCGCTCGTCCTTGCTCGTCCTGTTATGGAATTGGTGCGCGGCGTTGACCAGGCAATGGAAGAAGTTGTCGCGTGGTGCACGGTCGTCGACTTCTTTTTCAAAAAGACGCTTAAGCGTGCTTGTCTTGATTTCTGAAGTTGATGCCGCGAACACGATGCTTTCGCCTTTCTTGATGTTCATTTCGAAATACCCTGGGACATACAGGTCTTCGCTGTATTCGTAGCCGCTTTCCTGCTCCTTTGAATATTCGATGCCTCTGTACCAGTCGGGAGTGAACACAAATTCATTGTTTTTACTGAATTGCATGTACAAGTCGGGATACCCTGCGTACATGCAAGTTTTGATGCCGTTGTCAACGATTTGGTATTCACGGCTTGCCGTGCCGTTTTCGTGTGTAACTTGCCTTACGCTCCTGAACGCAAGGAACGGCTTGAACCTCAATGTGGTTTCGCTGTGTGCGTCCATCAACGTGTAACGTATCAGGATGCTGTTTTCGTAATGTTGGAAAACCACTTCCTTTTTCAACAATACGCCTCCTACGCGGTAAACCGTAGTAGGCACCTTGTCACAATTGAACTCGCGGATGTACTTGTGCCCTTTGGGGCTGTAATTGTTCCCTTGGTATTTATGCAGTCCAAGGTTGAATTCCGCGCCATGCTGGATTACCGTGACATCCATAGAGGAAAGCAATACGTGATTGTCCGCGTCTATACCAGGGACGGGCACGACCAACAATCCGTGGTATTTGCTGGTGTTGCAATCCACGATCGTCGAACATGAGTAAGCCCCCGAACGGTTTGTACGCAACAATTCCCTTGAAAGCGATTCTTCCAAGTTTGTCATCAGAGTCTTTTCAAATTTAAGATAACTCATGGTATATTATAAGAGATTTAAAGTTTTCAAATATCAAAGTCTAGACAAAGACCTACGTGAAACCAATGTCCTTAAAGACCTTTCAAAGGTAATAAAATTATTTTTCATGACAAAAAAAAACACACTTTTTTTCGTCAAGCGCAATAATTAAGGTTGAAATCCGTATTCGAAAAGACATTTATGCCTGTATTGCGGCATAAATGTCGGTGATTTCATTCCGGAATCAAGAAGTTTATCACTTCCTGTTCCACGTTTATTTTATAAGGTCCTACCGGTGTTCTTATCAGCCTTCCGTCGATGCTGACCATCGCCTTGGCCGCTTCGTTTACGGTGACTTCGTTGGTACGGTAGGGGTGTACGCTGTGATGGTTGAGGAACTTACCGGTTATAAGGAGGTAAAATCCTTCAAATAGTTGTGTCATTTCAGGGTGGTAGACAACTGAAACGTCAAGCAGTCCGTTGTATGGCACGGCGTTAGGTGTTTGTCCGTAGCCTGAGGCGTTGCCTATGCAGACTGTCATAACTTTCCGGTTGATTGTGTCTGAATTTATTTTCAGCGTCATCTTGTAGTCGAGCCGTTGGAATACCATAAGCAACAGTGAACCTACGAAAGACAGCGTCCGTGAACCGAACATGCGCATTGTCTGCCTGCGCATGTTCATTATGGCTGATATCAGTCCGATATTGACGCAGTTCAGGAAATACCTGTGGCACTTATTGTTTTGGGCGTTGGTGTAATGTATGCATCCAAGGTCTATTTTCCTTATTCTGCGTTCTTTCAGCCATTTTACCGTTTGTTCAATATCGTTTTCCTTGAATCCCCAATAATGGGCGAAGTCGTTCATCATGCCATTGGGAATCAGGCCTAACGCTATCGACTCACGTGTATCTTTATCGGCGGACATAAGGCAGTTAACAGCATCATTGAGTGCGGAATCCCCGCCTACTATGATTATCGTCTTGTAGCCGTTGCTTATAAGCATGTTGACAAGCCTGACGACTCCTTCTTGTTTTTCGCTTTGTACGAAGTCGAAGTCGATGCCTTGCGCGCGCAGGCAGTTCTCAATCTTGCCCCATCTTTTTTTAGAAGCGGAGCGGCCGTGTTTCGGGCAGTATAATATTCCCCAGCGAGTGTTTGCCGTTATCATATCTTGTTGTTTCCGTCGGTCAGTTTATTTATCTTTGTTGTATATGTCTGTTACTATCCGCACTTTGTCTTCGATGGGCAGGGATGCGTCGATCCAGTTAATCTTGAACCCTCTTCTCTCCATACCCCTGAACCATGTCATTTGCCGTTTCGCGAATTGGTGGATGGCTGTTTCAAGCGAGCGGAACATTTCTTCATGTGAAATCTTACCAATGACAAATTCGGTTACGAATTTATATTCGAGGCCGTAGTAAATCAAGTCTTCCGGCTGTATTCCGGAAGCGATCAAGGATTTAACTTCGTCAACCATTCCTTCATCGAGCCTTTGGCGCAACCTTTGTGTTATTTTCCGCCGCCGTTCGTCCCTGTCAATTCCGACTCCTATTATGGTTGAGTCGATTTTCGGAAACTTCCGTCCTTCGTTAGGCGCATGATTTTTGTAATATGTTTCGATTTCTATTGCGCGTATCGCCCTTTTCGCCGTGTCCACGTCGGTCTTGTTGTGCATGTTTGAGCCGTTCTCGCGTTTCAGCCTGACAAGTATGCTTGTAAGCTCTTCAAGAGGTTTGCCTTCAAGCTCTTTCCGTAAGTCCTTGTCTTCCGGGACAGGCATTAGTTCGTATCCTTTTAATACAGCTTCGATATACAGTCCGGTTCCTCCGCACATTACAGGCAATACTCCTCTTCCGGTAATGTCTTCGTAAGCCGCCGCAAAATCACGTTGGTATTCGAATAGGTTGTATTTCGTGCCAGGTTCGACAATGTCTATAAGATGGCAGGGCACATGTATGCTGCCTACTTCATAGTCGGCTAAGTCCTTGCCGGTACCTATGTCCATGCGCCGATACACCTGTCGGCTGTCGGCGCTTATTATCTCCGCGCCGTGGCGCGCGGCGAAAGCTGCGGCCAATGCTGTTTTTCCTGACGCGGTAGGTCCCAATATTGTTATCATCTTATGCATAACGACACCGCAAATATAATAAAAAATAAACCGTCCGGCAAATGTCGGGCGGTTTATTTTCAATATTCCGATAAATTTATCTCATTATCCGTTGTATTTCTTCATGATCTTGATGAGGTCGATAACCTTGTGAGAGTAACCAATCTCATTGTCATACCAAGAAACAACCTTAACGAACTTGTCTGTCAGGTAAACGCCTGCGTCAGCGTCGAAGATAGATGTCAGCGGGCATCCGAGGAAGTCAGAAGAAACCACCTTGTCCTCAGTGTAGCCGAGCACACCCTTCAATTCGCCCTCAGAAGCTTCCTTCATGGCGTTGCAGATGTCTTCCTTAGTTGCAGGGTTCTTCAGGTTTACGGTCAGGTCAACTACTGAAACGTCCAAAGTAGGAACGCGCATAGAGATACCTGTCAGCTTGCCGTTCAGTTCGGGGATAACCTTGCCTACAGCCTTAGCAGCACCGGTTGAAGACGGGATGATGTTGCCCGAAGCGGCACGGCCGCCACGCCAGTCTTTCATTGAGGGACCGTCAACTGTGCGCTGTGTTGCGGTTGTAGAGTGAACAGTTGTCATAAGACCGTTCTCGATGCCGAACTTGTCGTTCAGTACTTTTGCGATAGGAGCCAAGCAGTTGGTTGTGCAAGATGCGTTAGAAACCACTTTCTGGCCTGCGTATGTGTCAGTGTTAACGCCGCAAACGAACATGTCTGCCTGGCGGCCGTCCTCGCCCTTCTTTGAAGGAGCTGACAATACTACGTATTTAGCGCCAGCTTGGAGGTGCTTCTCGGCGCGGTCCATGGTTAGGTAAAGACCAGTAGACTCAACTACGTATTCAGCGCCGATTTCGTCCCACTTCAAGTTGGCAGCGTCTTTCTCTGCGGTAACACGGATGTGGTTGCCATTTACGATAAGTTCGTTCTTCTCAACGTCAGCCTCGATGGTGCCGTCGAAACGTCCGTGCATCGTATCATACTTAAGCATGTAAGCCATGTAGTCAACAGGCAGGAGGTCGTTGATACCAACTACGACAACATCGTTCTTGTTAGCCTCTTCGAGAGAAGCACGGAATACGAAACGACCGATACGGCCAAAACCGTTAATACCAATTTTAATCATCTTTTTCTTTATTTTAAAGGGTTAAAATAATTCCTTAAATATATACCTATTTTTTATTCTTTGTGCCGTAGCCCGGCTTTCTTTTTTCCGAGCGCAAAGTTACAAAAAAATATTTATATGTGTATATTCTCCAACTATTAAATAATATAAAAATACGAGGCCTTTGATGCAATAACGGTCATTGCATGGGTCTTTACTTTTTAAATTGCAAAGTACATGTTCCATTTTCCAATGGGTGGGGTTCGTTTTTTATGTGCAATGCTGTTTGCCGTGGCTTCGTTCTTAATTGTCAGTCGGGCAATCTTTTTCCTCCGAATTCATACAAGTCCCCCTCCGTGTCGCCACAGGGTACTATCACCCCGGCGTTAAGCATTTCTTTTGTAATGTCCGTACCGAAAATCGATGTGTACAGCAAACTTATTTCTTTCAGCGCGAACTTGTCGGGCAGTATGTTTCTTCCTATGGGTTCCATGTATGCCTGACGGCGTAAAGCCTTGACGGCCATTCTTAACATGTTTTCATGGTCGAAGGCCAAGGGCGGAATGTCATCCAAGGCGAACCATGCTGCGCGTGCGGCATCGTCGCCGCCCTTGACGTCTTGTAAGCGGACAAGTGCGTAGTAGGCTACGCTTATGACTCGTTCGCGCGGGTCGCGTTCAGGCGTGGTGAATGTGTGGAACTGGCGTATGTCGGCGTAGCCCAGTCCTGTTTCTTCTTTCAGCTCGCGCAACGCGCCTTCGTCGGCGGATTCGTCCATGTTGAGGAATCCGCCGGGAAACGCCCACTTGCCTTTGTGCGGCTCGCGTCCGCGCTCAATAAGCAGTACTTTTAATCGGTCGCCGTCGAAGCCGAAGACAACGCAGTCTGTCGTTACCGCAGGGTGGGGGTATTTGTAGTGATATTTTAATTCTTCCATGAGCAGCGTAATATTTAAATATGTGTGGCGGGCTTCAAGTTGTTGATTTCCATGTAAAGGCGAATTTCATCGTATGTTATGTCCTGACTTACCGCTTCTTTGATTTTTGACAGCAGTGCCGGAACTTGGGTGTTAGAGAAATAGGCGTGCAATTCTTCCATGTGCTCTTTGCAGATCAGGCGTGCGGCCTCAATCCGGCCGGTTGCGGCGTATGTCATTAAGTGTGAGAAAATTGTGCTTACGGCCAGGCCGCGCTCTTTCGCTACCTGTTCGACTGACATTCCTTCGTTGAACATGTTGAAGCTTATCTCGCGGGTCGGTGTCTTTGGCTCTTTAGGAGGTTTGGGCGTTTGGGCCGTCCTTGTTCCTTTTGCGTGTTGTTGCCCGCTCCCCGTGCTTGTGCCGAGCAATATTTTCGCTTTTGCGGAAAGTAGGTCGGCCACGGTGAACTTTACGTCCTTGCCGCATTCATATTTCAGCAACTTGGTTTTTAACGACAGTTCGCCGTTGAAAGAGGCGAACCTGTCTTCAAATTGCTTTTTCAATTGTTTGTTTTCGGTCTCGACTCTTGTCTTGCCTGCCAGCAGTTCAAACTCTGACAGCTTGCTTGAATAATATGCGGCAGCCTTGCGTATGCGTTCTTCGAGCATGCCGTTTTGTTGTGGGCTTTCGGCGAGTCTTGTGTATTGTGCCTTGAACTTTCGTGCCACTTCCGTCAGTTCGCCGAACTTCATGCCGACACGTTTGTATTCGGTCAGCATTTTTGGGTATTTGCGGTAGAAGTGCTCGTCAAGCGTGCGCAACAGTAAGTTGAATGATGATTGTAATGGCGTGAAGTCAAACAGTTCGTCAAGAACTTGTACAGTGTATTTTCGCCTGAGCGCCGACACTTCGTCGGCCGTAGGGGTTTGCTTGTCGATATCCCTTACGAACGAGTCGACCACGCCGTCGCTTATTATGGCCTCGCGTTGCAGCGGCGCGCTCAATACTATGCCTTCCAGCGTGCGGCACCGGCTGAGCGCAACGTACGTCTGTCCGTGGGCGAATGAATGCGACGCGTCGATTATTGCGTGGTCGAAAGTCAGGCCTTGGCTCTTGTGTATGGTTATTGCCCAGGCAAGGCGAAGGGGGTATTGGCGGAAAACGCCTTCGACGGTCTCTTTAATTTCTTTTGAGACGTCGTCCAATGTGTATTTTGAATTTGTCCACTCGGCTTTTTCAAGATTGAACGCCGGGTCGCCGTCTTTCCCTTTTACGACGATCTCCTTGCCGTCTACCGAAACGACTTCGCCAATCATTCCGTTGAAGAAGCGCTTGTCGGGGTCGTTCTTTATGAACATCACTTGTGCGCCTTGCTTCAATACAAGTTGCTTGTCGGCCGGGTAAGACGTTTCCGGGAACGTGCCTTCCACGTCGGCCGTGAAAATATGCTCTTCAGCGGGTAATAATGATAGTTCGCGGTCGTTGACGGCCTGCGCTTGGTAGTTGTGCGTCGTGAGCCGTATGTAGTCGCCGTCTTTTCCGGGCGTGAATCCGGGTATGTAGCGTTTGTTCAGTTCGGCTAAGGTCGAGTCTGTCGCTTTGTTTTCGCGTATATTGTTTAGCAGTGATATGAACGACGAGTCTTGTTGGCGGTAGACGGTTTTCAGTTCGACGGTATGGTAAGACGCAAGGGCCAACGCCTTGCTTGAAAAGAAATAAGGCGTGTCGTAGACTGAGCTGAGCAGCGCCCATTCGTCTTCCTTGATGACAGGCGCGAGCTGTTGCAGGTCGCCGATCATAAGCAGTTGGGCTCCGCCGAATGGTTTGGTGTGGTCGCGGTGGCGGCGCATTACTGAGTCTACGGCGTCGAGCAGGTCGGCGCGCACCATGCTTATCTCGTCGATCACGAGCAAGTCGAGTGTGCGGATAATGTCTTTCTTTACCTTGCTGAACCTGAAGTATTTGTTTTCTCCGCGGTCGAAAGTCGCGCCTGGGATGTATGGGGAAAGCGGGAGCTGGAAAAACGAATGTATTGTTACTCCGCCTGCGTTGATTGCGGCGATGCCGGTCGGGGCCAGCACCACCATTCGCTTTGCCGAATGCTCCTTAAGGTTCTTCAGGAACGTTGTCTTTCCCGTTCCTGCCTTTCCTGTCAGGAAAAGGTTTGCGCCTGTGGTCTCTACAATCTCCCATGCCAATTCAAGTTCAGGGTTGTTCATATTGGAAAGTGGTTAAATCCGTATGGCGGACTTTTGCTGTTTTTACTTTTTACCTTTTTTGTTTTTTCTTATTTAAAATGCTTCACGGTATTTGCTCTCGTCCTTGTCTTCAAGCATGCTCAGGTATGAGTTGTAGCGGCTCTCGGCTATGTAGTGCTCTTCAACAGCCTTGCGCACGGCGCATCCGGGCTCGTGTGTGTGCGTGCAATTACGGAAACGGCAACCTTTCGAGAACTTGAATATCTCCTTGAAATATCCGCATATTTCTTCCGGTTCCATGTCGAATGTGCCGAATCCTTTTATCCCCGGCGTGTCTATCGCCCATCCGCCATAAGGCAGGGGCAGCATTTCGCTGAACGTAGTGGTGTGCATGCCCGTGTTGTGCGCCTCGCTTATTTCGGCCGTGCGGAGGTTGAGGCCGGGTATCAGGCTGTTGAGCAGGGTGCTTTTGCCTACGCCGCTGTTTCCGCTGAACAGGGTTATCTTGTCTTTTAGCAGCGGTTCCAATGTCAGTCTTACCGATTCGTCGACTGCCGACACGGCCTTACAGTCGTATCCCACCGTCTCGTAAAGCCGTATCATCATTTCCTGATATTCCAAGTCGTCCGGTTCAAGGATGTCCGTCTTGTTGAATATCAACGTTACGGGCACGCGGTAAGCTTCGGCTGATGCGAGGAAGCGGTCGATGAACGTTGTGGAAGTCTGCGGATGGTTTACCGTTACGATGAGGAACGCCTGGTCGACGTTGGCGGCAATGATGTGGCTTTGCTTGGAGAGGTTCGGCGACTTGCGTATGATGTAGTTGCGCCTGTCCTCTATTTCGGTGATGAACGCCGTTCCCTCGGCGTTGCGTATTATGCCGACCCTGTCGCCTACTGCCACCGGGTTGGTGCTGCGTATGCCCTTAAGCCTGAAGTTGCCTTTTATCTTGCAGTCAATGGTCGGCCCCTCGTCGGTCTTCACCGTGTACCAACTGCCTGTGTTCTTGATGACAAGTCCGTTCACTTCTATTGGATATGATAATTAAGAGTTAAGAGCGACGAATCAAGAATGGCTGGCCGCCATGACTCCCAAGCCTTAGGCTCCCATAACCGTGCAGCCCGACGGCCTCGAGGCGTGTTTCCTTAATTCTTGGCTCTTAACTCCTAATTTAAATTATACTGTCATAATCTCCTTGTTCTTGGCTGCGAGCAAGTCGTCGATCTTCTTGATGAACTTGTCGTGTATCTTTTGGAGCTCGGCTTCCGCGTCTTTCTCGTTGTCTTCCGAGAGTCCGTCTTTTATGGCCTTTTTAAGCTTGTCCTTGATGTCGCCGCGCACGTTGCGCACTTCCACCTTTGCCTTTTCGCCCATCTTGTTGCACTGCTTGGCCAAGTCCTTACGGCGTTCCTCGGTAGGCTGTGGTATGCCGAGGCGTACAATCTCGCCGTTGTTCTCGGGGGTGATGCCTACGTCGGAGTCCATGATGGCTTTTTCAATGTCCTTTATCATTTTCTTGTCCCACGGGCGTATGGCGATCGTGCGCGGGTCGGGGGTCGATACGTTTGCCACTTGGTTCAGTGGCACCATCGAGCCGTAAGAGTTAACCCTTATGCCGTCTAATATCGCCACGTTGGCGCGTCCGGCGCGGACATGCGAGAGCTGGTCCTCAAGATACATTGCGGCCATCTCCATCCGTTCTTCACTTTCTTTCAAAGTCGCTTTAACGTCAATCATAATCGTATATTTATATGTTTTCGGTTTTTCCGTTACAAAAATAATAAATTAACTTTTGATTGATTAAGATTCAAGATTTCTTAACCTTTAATTCTTAATTCTTAATTCTTAACCCTTAGTGCCCAATTCTTTTCCTACAATGTTCGTCAGTTCTATGAACTGCCGTACAGTCAGCTGCTCAGGGCGCATGGTCATCATGTCTTGTGCGAAGAAGCCTTCGCCGGGCATGCCGCCTTGGAACAGCGGCTTGAGCGAACTGCGCAGCATTTTGCGCCGTTGGTTGAACGCTGTCTTGACCACGCGGCGGAACAATGCCCAGTCGCACCCCAGGTCGTCCGTTCCGTTGCGCGTCATGCGGATGACGGCGCTCTTGACTTTCGGTGGAGGGTTGAACACGTTCTCGTCAACCGTAAAGAGATATTCCACGTCATACCACGCCTGTATCAGCACGCTCAGTATTCCGTAAGCCTTGTTGCCCGGCGCTGAAGCCATGCGTAGGGCCACTTCGCGCTGTATCATGCCGGTGCAGCAGGGTATCAGGTCCTTGTTGTCGAGCATCTTGAAGAATATCTGCGACGATATGTCGTAGGGGTAGTTGCCCGTAAGCACGAACTTGCGGCCGTCGAACAGTTTGCCAAGGTCCATGCGGAGGAAGTCTTCGCCTACGATATTTGGCCGCAGCCCGGGGTATTTCTCGTTGAGGTAGGCTACCGATTCCGCGTCGATCTCAACAACTTTCAGTTCCCTTTCTTTCGGCATGAGAAACTGCGTCAGCACGCCCATTCCCGGCCCGACCTCTAAAACAGGAATGCCGGGGCATGCGTCTACGGTGTCGGCTATGGCCTTCGCTATGTTCAAGTCTGTAAGGAAGTGCTGTCCTAAGTTCTTCTTCGGTCTTACGGTTCTCATTATTCAGTGGTGGTTGTCAGGCGTTCCGCTTGTCTGCGGACGCGCGTTGTTATTATAATTATTGTGCAAAGTTAAATAAATAATCCGTCAAACCCAAATATTCAAGCAAGTTTTGTGGAAACATGCGGCCGCCGCCGGCCTTTTTTGCCGGAGGTGTGTCGGCGTGTGAGCGGTTTTTCCGTTTTGTAATGCCGGCGGACTTTTTTGCTTACATCCTGATTTGCGTTGACGCTCCACAACGGCGTTATTCTGAAACGAAAGGTTTCCGGACGTGAAATAGCCCGCTTTTCGCGTGCAGACGTATTTGCTTGACTCCCAGTTGCTTGTCTTCATTTGTTGCATTTGTGTGCAGCGGCGGTGCCCGTTTTCATGAAGATTTGCCGTGAAAAAGCCCGCAAAATGCCGCTTTCGGGCATGGTAAATGCCGTTTTCCGTGGCGCAGTATGTCGTATTTCGCGGTGTAAAAGCTTATGTTTCGCAAGGCTGTAAGCCGTGTTTGGGCATGCGTCGGGTTGTTTGACGGCGCAAAACGGCGGTTTGCCGCTGTGTCCGTTTTCCTGGTTTTAATGTTTTGGCAGACATTCTTGATTTGACATTTTGTAAGCTTATCGGTGCCGCCGGCTTACGTGTTGAACGTTCACCCGTGGCCGTGGCTTGCGTCGGATGTTCGTGTTTTAGCGTAGCTTGAACGCCTTCCGTGATTTATTTTATTGAAAAATCAAGTCTGCATGGTTACAAAACGCATAAGCCGCCGTCTGTAATAACAGATGTGCAGTCCGCATCGTTTTTACTTAACAATGAAGTCTTTATCTTAAACTTACCAAATGAGAAAACTTAACAAATACCACGGAGTGGTGGTGCCGATGGTTACTCCAGTAACCAAGGACGGCGACATTGATGTAAAAGCCGTTGAACGTATAATAGACAATTTTGCCAAGTACGGCGTGTCGGCCCTGCTGATGGGTACGACCGGTGAAGGCAATTCCGTATCGGTGGAGCAGGGTGTCAAGATGATTGAAGCCGCAGTGAAGGCCGCAGCCGGACGCATAACCGTGTACGCAGGCCTTGCCGGCAATTGCGTCAGCGAGCAGATGGAGGCGGCTAAGAGGTTCATCGCCGCAGGAGTAGACGTTATCGCAGCTACGCTGCCTTGTTATTATGCGCTTACCCCGCAGGAGATGCTTAAGTATTACACCGACCTGGCCGACGCGCTGACAGTGCCCCTGATGCTTTACAACATCACGATAACCACGCACATGAGCATCCCCGTAGACGTGATAGAGAAGCTGAGCCATCATCCGAACATCGTCGGACTGAAGGACTCTGAGAACAACCTTGAGCGCATGGAGGAGCTTCTGCGCCTTGTGGCCGACCGCGACGACTTCGCCTATTTCTGCGGATGCGCCGCCAACTCGGCAAAGGCCTTGGCCTTAGGCGCGGACGGCATCGTGCCCAGCGTCGGCAACTATCTGCCTAAGATGTATGCCGACTTGTTCGACGCAGGCGTGAAAGGCGACACGGCACTTGCCGAAAAGCTGCAGCAGGAGACGATCGAGATAGGCAAGATAAACACTGAAGGACTTACCCTCGGGCAGTCGCTGGCCGGGCTTAAGGTCATCATGCAGATGGTAGGACTGTGCGATACGTACATGCTTCCGCCGCTTATCGAGCTTGACGACGATACCGTTAAGCGCATTCAGGAACAAGCTAAAGCTGTGATTTAATGGTTTTACGGTAATTAATTGTCGTTAATGTGGTTATGGATGGTTGAAGTCATTGCTTTGTTTAGGTGCAGCCAATGATTGTGACCGGCGTGTGTCGCGTTGGCTGCGGACGCAATCGACTTTAACCATCCCGGCTTTTCACAACTACCCTAACTACTAAAAGTATTGATACCATGGAATACGAAGGTTTACATTGGATTGACACAACAATCGTGGTTGCTTCCGTCGTGTTGGCGATAGGCGTCGGAATCTATTTCGCCAAGAAGCAAAACTCTACCGACGCATACTTCGCCGCGAGCGGCAACATTCCGGCCTGGGCCGTCGGCATGTCGATGTTCGCTACGATCATAAGCAGCGTTACGTTCCTCGCTTACCCCGGCAGCGCATACGCCGGCAACTGGATTCTGCTCGTTCAGGGCATGATGGTGCCGCTTGTCCTTTTGGGAGTCATCGGCTTCATAGTGCCACTGTACAGAAAGGTTATACGCCTCAGCACTTACGAATACTTCGAGCGCAGGTTCGGCGCGTTGGCCCGTTTCTACAGCTCGTTGGCGTTCGTGCTCGAACATTTCTCAAAGATGGGCACCATCCTCTACCTCTTGGCCATGGCCATGGTGGCCTTTACGGGCGGCATGGACATCGTTTGGATAATCGTAGGCGTAGGCGTGGCCGTGATAATACTGACATATTTCGGCGGCATGGAGGCCATTATATGGATGGACGTGGTGCAGGGCTTCCTGCTCATCGTCGGCGGATTGCTCGCCGTAGGCGTCATATTCTATCTTACGGACGGAGGCCCGTCGGCCATTATGGACATTGCCTTGAGGGATCATAAGATTGATTTCGGCCCATACGCATGGGATTTCACCCAGCTTACGTTCATCGTGATGGTGTTCAACGGCATATTCTACGCCCTCCAGAAGTATGGAACCGACCAGAGCATCGTGCAGCGCTACCTTACGGCGCGCAGCGACAAGGAGGCCAAGAAGGCGTCTTACCTCGGCATATTGCTGAGCGTTCCGACGTGGGCTTTGTTCATGTTCGTAGGCACGTGCCTTTATGCGTTCTACCAGCTCCACGGAGGTCTGCCGGAAGGATTAAAGAGCGACGAGGTGTTCCCGCACTTCATAGCCACCGAGATGCCCGTCGGCATCGTCGGCCTGATTATCGCAGCCCTCGTGGCCGGAGCCATTTCGAGCCTTGACGCCGACGTTAACTGTATTTCGGCCGTCGTCGTTGAGGACTATTACGGACGTTTTCGTCCGCATGCTACCGATAAGCAGCGCCTGCTCGTAGGTAAGATTTCCGTTATTGTTGTCGGCGTGGGAGCCATCCTCATAGCCTTGCTTTACGTGTCATGGGGCGGCGAAGGCGTGCTCGGCACACTCTTCGGACTCTATGCGATACTGTCGGCCGGCATCGTGGGCATATTCGTACTCGGCCTTTTCAGCCGCCGCGCCAACTGGCAGGGGCTTTACATCGGCATTGCGGCCGCCATCTTGTTCACCGCCTACGCCGTGCTGACGACCACTAAGTTCGGCTCAGGCCCTGACGCTGAGCTGATGCTCGACCTCGGCGACTGGAACTTCAAGCATCATACTTACATGCTCGGCGTTTACAGCCACCTTATAGTGCTCGTCGTAGGTTATGTGGCCAGCTTGTTCTTCAAGAGCGCTCCCGCTCCTAAGGAGCTTACCATATACGGCTATCTTGAGGAAAGACGTAAAAATAAGAACAATTAAAATTTTTCGGGAGAGGCGCATGCCGGCAATCAATCACATGGCGTGCACGGGGCTGAATGGCTGTCTTGCCAGATGAAACGTGCAACCTTGTAGGCCGCATCCGCCACTCCTTTTAATTTATAAAAGGTTAAAAGAAAATGAGAACTATCACATTGCTTCAACCCCAAAAAACGGTGTTCGGCACGGGATGCATCGACCAGTTTGCCGACGATTACTTGAAACTGGGGTACAAAAGGCTTTTCATCGTAACGATGTCGGTCGTACGTCCGGCAATATCAGCCATGACCGACAAGCTGTCGGCCAACGGCGTAAGCGTGAAGTTTTACGAGGATGTGCATGGCGAGCCGTCGATAGCCGACTTTAAGAAGATACTTAAGTCGGCCGAGGACTTCGACGCTGACAGTTTCATCGGCATAGGCGGAGGCAGCATACTCGACTTGACCAAACTGACGGCCGCTTTGCTCGGAAGCACGCAACAGATAGAAGACCTCTTTGGCACGGGGCTGATTGAGCACCGCGGAAAATGGTTTGCTTGTGCTCCCACGACGGCCGGCACGGGTAGCGAAATGTCGCCCAACGCCATTCTTCTTGACGAGCGCGACGCCTTGAAGAAAGGAGTGGTTAGCCCGTATCTCATTGCCGACGCCGCCTATATTGACCCGAAACTTACTTGGACTGTTCCGGCTAAGATAACGGCAGAGACTGGCATGGACGCATTGACCCACTGCATCGAGGCTTATACGAACAAGTTCGCCCATCCCATGGTTGACATGTTCGCATTGAAAGGCATCAGCCTGATAGCCGCCAACCTTGCCAAGGCCGTGAAAAACGGAGCCGATGCCGAGGCGCGCGAGGCTTTGGCGGCAGGCAGCATGTACGGCGGAATGTGCCTCGGCCCGGTAAACACGGCTGCCGTACACGCCTTGTCGTATCCGCTTGGTGGCGAGTACCACATTTCGCACGGACTTTCCAACGCGATACTCCTGCCTTCCGTCATGAGGTTCAACTGCCAGGCTTGCGTCAGGAGATACGCCGAGGTTGCTTTGGCTTGCGGTGTGGAGCAGGGAGCTACCGACGAGGAAACGGCAATGAGGGGAGTGGAGTTCGTAACGTCGCTGTCGAAAGAGTGCGGCATACCTACAACTTTGACTGAAATCGGCATACCGCGCTCTGCCGTGGCACACATGGCCAAGGCCGCGATGGACGTGCAGCGACTGTTGAAGAACAATCCGCGCGAAGTGACTGAAAAGGACGCCGTCGGCATATATGAAAGCCTTTATTGAGTAATGAGTTAAGATTTGAAGGTTAAGAACTTAATTAGCAAAATGATGAAACCGATACTTGCAATAACAATGGGCGACCCTGCGGGCATAGGGCCGGAGATAATAATAAAGGCCTTGAGCCTGAAGGAGACTTACGAGAAGTGTAATCCGATAGTGACAGGCGACGCCGCCGTAATGGAGTTTGCGGCCCGTCAGGCCGGAAGCGGACTGTCGGTAAACGCCGTGACTGACGTGAAAGACGCTAAATTCCAATATGGAACGATTGACGTTTACGACCTTCATTGCATAGACATGCAGGCGTTCAAGCAGGGAGAAGTGGCCGCACAGTGCGGCGATGCTGCGTTCAAGGCGGTGGTGAAGGCTATCGAGCTGGCTATGGACAAGCAGGTTGACGGCACTGTGACGGCTCCGTTGAACAAGGAGGCTCTCAATTTGGCCGGACATCATTTCGACGGACATACCGAGATATACGCGCATTATACCGGCACGAAGAAGTATGCCATGCTCCTGGCCGACGACTTCATGCGCGTAATCCACGTGTCAACACACGTGCCTTTGCGCCAGGCTTGCGACTTGGTGAAGAAGCAGCGCATAATGGACGTGACGGAGCTTATCATCGACGCATGCCGCCAGTTCGGCATCGAGCGTCCGCACATCGGCATTGCCGGACTGAACCCTCACGCAAGCGACAACGGCTTGTTCGGCCACGAAGAGAAGGAAGAGATAATACCGGCGGTAGAGGATTTAAAGGCTAAGGGATACGATGTGGACGGCCCTGTGCCGCCCGACACTCTTTTCGCCAAGGCAAAATGCGGCAAGTATGACGGATGCGTGGCTATGTATCACGACCAAGGGCACATACCGTTCAAGGTTGTCGGATTCAACTGGAACAAGGAAACAGGCAAGATGGAGAGCGCCAAAGGGGTGAACATAACACTCGGATTGCCGATCATAAGGGTTTCGGTCGACCACGGTACGGCGTTCGACGTTGCAGGAAAAGGCGTGGCAAGTCCCGACGCGATGCTGCTGTCAATCGACTATGCCACACGTATGGCGAAAAGCAAAATGAATTAAGAATAAATAGTTAGCCGTTAGACAGGTGCCGATAATTAATGGACATATATTTTAAGTGATTATCCATACGGATTGTTTTTGCTGTTCCGTCAAGTCACGTCAACAGCAATGCCGGCATTGCGGCTTATTCGACTTGTGAGAGTCACTCGAAAAAACAAACTCGTAAACATGTCCGTTAATTATTGCCACCTGTTTAATTTTAATGCGAAAGGGTATGATAATAGTTATTGCCGACGATATAACGGGGGCGGCGGAGATAGCCGGGGCGGCCCTGAAGTTTGGTTTAAGCGTAATGCTTACGATGGGCTACGCCGACATACCTCGGTCCACCGACGTTTGGGTGATAGCGACAGACACCCGTTCGGGCAGCGAGAGCGTTGCTGTCGGCACGGTCAGCGGGATAGCCAAGCGTCTTGGCAAAAACGGAAATGTCATTTTCAAGAAGACGGATTCGGTCTTGCGCGGGCATGTCGTCGCCGAACTTGACGCGGTTATGGGCGTTATGGGGTTCGCAGGCGCATTGCTTCTGCCTCAAAACCCGTCGAGGGGAAGGATAATAAAGAATGGTACTTATTATATAAACGGAACCCCGATAGACCGCACGCCGTTTAATTACGACCCTGAATTTCCAATACTTACGTCGTCGGTTAAGGACATTCTTGGCGGTAAGGCCGACGTGTTGGCGTTGGACGCGCCGATGCCGGAGGAGGCCGGACGCATATACGTGGCTGAAGCGGCGTGCCAAGACGACATCGGGAAGCAATTGCTGAAGGCCGGCGGTAATCGCGTGCTTGCCGGCGGAGCTGATTTTTTCAACGCATTGCTTGCCGGGACATATCCGGTTGTCGGCACCGCAAGGCACGACGTTTTGCGGATAACGCCAAAGGAATATTCAATCGTCGTATGCGGAAGCACGCAGAGCAGCGACATATCGGGACGGCCGTTCGCCAAGGCCTCAGGCACGTATGCCGCCGTAATGCCCGACGACGTGTTCGGCGGAAAGCCTGCCGACGGTTGGATTTCGTCGCTTGCAAGTCTGTACCGCGAGCATAAGTCAGTCGCCGTTTCCATAGGCGAAAGGGAAAACGGCGGCCCGGAGTACGCAGTCAGGTTAAGGAGCGTGATGGCCGAAGCCGTAGAAGCCATGACCCGGGTGCAACGTCCCGGACTGCTGATAATCGAAGGCGGATCGACGGCTTACGCCATAATCAGCCGCCTTGGTTGGCTCGGTTTCAGGCTTAAGTGCGAGTACGCTCCGGGCGTGGTCGGCATGACCAACGGATGTACGGAGGTAGTGTTGAAACCGGGCAGCTATCCTTGGGGTGACATCTTGTGACGTGTTGTCTCCGTGGTTGGTAAGGGGGAAACTCGGATATCAAAAAACACAGTTTTTAAAAGGTGGTGTTTTATGATGCGAAAGACGGCAAAACGGAGTCCGAAAGACCGTTTATCGCACCTTGAAACACCACCTTTTGCGTTATTGCCCTTATCGTGCTGATTGTCAGGCTGTTGCACGCTTACCGGAAATCGGCGGCGAATTTCTTCCTATGGCATTATTATTCAATGGCTGTATGTGCTCGTTTTTTGAATCAGCCTGGAAACGGCCGGGGCGTCGCCCATGCGGTTTACGTAAATCAATAAAACACGGCGATAAAGAAAATTTATACAATGATGTAACATGATTTGTGTGGATTTTTTATTACCTTTGCACCGTTTTTATTTATTACGAACGAATGGTAACAGGATTATTATCACCCGATTATATATTTGAATCGAGTTGGGAAGTATGCAATAAAGTTGGAGGAATATATACGGTTCTTTCAACACGCGCAAAAACTTTACAGGAAGCATTTAGAGACAAGATTATATTCATCGGCCCGGATTTGGCTGAGGCCAACGGCTTGTATTTCAATGAGGACAAGGCTCTTTTTAAGGAATGGAGGAGGCAGGCCGCTGCCGAAGGGCTTGCCGTCAGGGTGGGGCGTTGGAACGTGCCCGGCCGGCCGGTCGCCGTATTGGTTGATTTCAGCGTGTATTATAAGGACAAGAATGATATTTACACCCGTCTGTGGGAACTTTACGGCGTAGACAGCCTTCACGCATACGGCGATTACGATGAAGCTTCGATGTTCTCTTACGGCGCGGCCAAGGTGGTTGAGAGTTTCTACAACTTCTATTTGGACGGGTCGAAGAGGGTGGTTTACCATGGCAATGAGTGGATGACGGGGCTCGGCCTGCTGTATGTCAACCACAAGCTGCCGCAGGTGGCCACGCTGTTCACCACCCATGCCACGAGTATCGGCCGCAGCATCGCCGGCAACAACAAGCCTCTGTACGACTACTTGTTCGCATACAACGGCGACCAAATGGCCGGAGAGCTTAACATGCAGAGCAAGCACTCGATAGAGAAGCAGACGGCCAAGTATGTCGATTGCTTCACGACGGTAAGCGAAATCACGGCAAACGAGTGCAAGGAACTTCTTGACAAACCTGTCGATTTTGTCTTGCCGAACGGCTTTGAGAACGATTTCGTGCCAAAAGGTGCCCAGTTCACGCGCAAGCGCAACGCCGCGCGCAAGCGTATATTCGACGTTGCCAACGCCTTGCTCGGTGTCGAGTTTGACGACGACAACACGCTGATAGTATCTACGAGCGGCCGTTACGAGTTCAGGAACAAGGGTGTCGATGTTTACATCGAGGCCATGAACCGCTTGCAACGCGACAACAGGCTGAGCAAGAAGATACTTGCCTTTATCGAAGTGCCCGGCTGGGTGGGCGAACCCCGCCAGGACTTGATAGACAGGTTGAAGGCCGGCGGAAAGTATGACACTCCGCTGCATGTCCCGATGATCACCCATTGGCTCCACAACATGAGCCACGACAACGTGCTCGACATGATGAAGCATCTTGACATGCAGAACCGCAAGGACGACAACGTCAAGCTGGTGTTCCTGCCGTGCTATCTCAACGGCGACGACGGCATTTTCAATATGAAGTATTACGACCTCGTACTCGGCAACGACATGTGTATTTATCCTTCTTATTACGAGCCTTGGGGATACACGCCGCTGGAGGCCATCGCTTTCAAGGTGCCGTGCATTACGTCTGACTTGGCCGGCTTCGGGCTGTGGGCTAATTCGGAGATAGGCCGCCAGGGCGAGATTATCGACGGTGTAAAAGTGGTTCACCGTACTGACTACAACTATTCGGAAGTTGCCGACAGGATAAAGGACACCGTGGCCGAATATTCAAACTTCACTCCGGCCGAGGTGAAGAAGTCGCGCGCCAATGCCGAGAAGCTTTCGCGCAAAGCCCTTTGGAGTAATTTCATCAAGTATTACTACCAGGCTTATGATTTTGCGCTGCGCCGTGCGGAAGAGCGTGTCTCAGCCGGGAAATAAGGCGTGTTAATCAGGATTTTTGCTTTGATTAAATATTTATCGGATTTGTTTTATTTTGGAATAATTTAGAACCTAAGAATAGATTATGAAAATTAAAGCTGATTATGTCAATGCCCCTCAATGGAGGGAAGTGACGGTGAAGTCAAGATTGCCCGAACAACTGAAATGTTTGGACGAGCTTGCCCATAACATGTGGTGGGCTTGGAACTACGAGGCACGTGACTTGTGGCGCGCCCTCGACGAGCAACTTTATGAAGAGGTGGGACACAATCCCGTCCTTTTGCTCGAACGCCTGAGCTACGACCGCAAGGAGGAAATCGTCCGCGACAAAGCCATAATGAAGAAAGTGAAGGATGTTTACTCCTTGTTCAGGAAGTACATGGACGTCAAGCCCGACAATAAGCGTCCGTCGGTGGCTTACTTCAGCATGGAGTACGGCATCAACCAAGTATTGAAAATATATTCTGGCGGCCTCGGCATGCTGGCCGGCGACTACCTTAAGGAAGCGTCGGACAGCAATGTTGACATGTGCGCCGTAGGCTTCCTTTACAGGTATGGCTATTTCAAGCAGTCGCTCAGCATGGACGGACAGCAGATAGCCAACTACGAGGCTCAGAACTTCAACTCGCTGCCGATAGAGCGCCAGCTCGATGCTGACGGCAAACCGCTTGTGGTCGATGTTCCTTATGTCAACTATCAGGTGCACGCATACGTGTGGCGCGTCAACGTAGGCCGTATCAAGCTGTATCTGCTCGATACCGACAATGAGATGAACTCGGACTTCGACAAGCCGATAACCCACTCACTTTACGGCGGCGACTGGGAGAACCGTCTTAAGCAGGAGATCCTTCTTGGCATCGGTGGCATTCTTACGTTGAAGAAACTTGGAATAACCAAAGACGTTTACCATTGCAACGAGGGACATGCCGCACTTTGCAACCTGCAGCGCCTTTGTGACTACGTTCAGGGCGGACTTACCTTTAACCAAGCTCTCGAGCTCGTGCGCGCTTCTTCACTCTATACTGTGCATACGCCCGTACCGGCTGGTCACGACTATTTCGACGAAGGACTCTTCGGCAAGTACATGGGCGGCTATCCTTCCGTTCTTGGCATTAGCTGGGACGAGTTCATCGGCATGGGACGCACCAATCCCGATGACCACAACGAGAAGTTCTGCATGTCTACGTTCGCCTGCAATACGTGCCAGGAAGTCAACGGCGTGAGCAAGTTGCACGGTTGGGTAAGCCAGAAGATGTTCTCAGGTATCTGGAAAGGTTATTATCCGGAAGAGAACCATGTAGGCTATGTAACCAACGGAGTTCACTTCCCGACATGGGCCGCTACTGAGTGGCGCAAGCTTTACGCCCAGTATTTCGATAATTCTTTCATGGCCGACCAAAGCAACGAGCAGATATGGCATGCCATTTATAATGTGCCTGACGATGTGATTTGGGACACGCGCATGGCTTTGAAGAAGAAGTTGACAGACTACATCCGCGACAAGTTCCGCGAGACATGGCTGAAGAACCAAGGTGATCCCGCACGTGTAGTGTCGTTGCTGGAGAAGATTAATCCCAATGCCCTGATGATAGGCTTCTGCCGCCGTTTCGCCACATACAAGCGCGCACATTTGCTCTTCACCGATCTCGACCGTTTGGCTAAGATCGTCAACAATCCCGAGCATCCTGTGCAGTTCCTCTTTGCAGGAAAGGCTCACCCGGCAGACGGGGCGGGACAGGGTCTTATCAAGAAGATATTCGAGATAAGCCAACGCCCTGAGTTCCTCGGTAAGATAATCTTCCTCGAGGACTACGACATGCAGCTTGCCCGCCGTCTTGTTTCCGGCGTCGACATTTGGATGAACACGCCTACACGTCCGCTCGAGGCTTCAGGTACGTCGGGCGAGAAAGCCGAGATGAACGGCGTTGTCAACCTCTCCGTGCTTGACGGCTGGTGGCTTGAAGGCTACCGCGAGGGCGCAGGATGGGCCTTGACCGAAAAGCGCACTTACAAGAACCAAGGCTATCAGGACCAGCTCGACGCGGCTACAATCTATGGCCTGCTTGAGAACGAAATCATACCTCTGTATTACAATAAGAACCAAAAAGGCTATAGCGAAGGCTGGATAAGGGTGATAAAGAACTCTATCGCGACAATCGCCCCGCATTATACGATGAAGCGCCAGCTTGACGATTATTACAGCAAGTTCTATACGAAGGAGGCTGCACGTTTCAAGAAGCTCTCGGCTGACGACAACCGTCTGGCCAAGGACATAGCCCAGTGGAAAGAGACTGTTGCCGAGCGTTGGGATTCTATCACCGTAGTGTCGAAGGAGTCAAATCTTCCTTCTACCGGAATGGAAACAGGCGTTGAGTATAAGATAAGGTTTGTAATCGACGAGCAGGGACTTAACGACGCCATCGGTCTTGAGTTTGTTTCAGTGACTACTGACAAGAATGGCGAGGAAGGCATATCAAACGTATTCCCATTCAAACTTGTAGGACAAGAAGGCAACCTCTACACGTTCGAGGCCGTTGTCGAGGCTTCAGAGGCCGGTACGTATAAGACGGGTGTCAGGATGTATCCTAAGAACGAGAATCTGCCCCACCGTCAGGACTTCTGTTATGTTAAATGGTTGTAAACCAATGATTTGACGGAATAATCATATACTATTTCTAAGGCACGCTCTTGCATAAGGGCGTGCTTTTTTGTTTTAAAAGGGGAATTGTATCAATAATTTGTAATGGAATGAAAAATTGATAAGATTATTTCGTACCTTTGTACAGTCTAAAGATAATCTTGAATACTATGAAGACGAATGGGCGAATCCAGCTTTTCCCTGTATTGCGTTTGGCTGTTTTCCTTGTGTTGGGCATAATCGCAGGCAATGCCCTTTATGGTGTTGTGTCTGTCCATACATGGTTCGTGGTTTTGTTTTGTTCAACCGTTTTTGCTGCGTTTTTAGGAAAGTACGGAGTTGCTCAAACTGTGATGTTGTTTGTGAGTTTTGTTTTTTTAGGTGGATGTCTTACCGCGCATAAGCTTGATTTGGTGAATATTGATTTTCCTGATGATGAAATTGAGTATGAAGGCGTATTGGTAAGTTCGCCAAGTGTATCAGGAAAAATTGTCAGATGCGATATTGTTGTTACCGACATGGGTAGGCCTTTCAAGGTTAAGGCAAGTATATTTCGTGATGAGCGTGCCTGCGGCTTGAAAGCTGGCGACGGGATTAGGGTGTTGTCTTTGTTGGAAAAACCACGTAATTTCGTTGAGTCCGATTTCGATTATCGTACCTATCTGCTGCATCATGGTTTTGCTGCGACAACGTTTATTTATATTGATGACTGGCATGCGGAGAGGGTTGACTTAAGCAGTCTTTCAGTTTTTGAACGGACGAAAATCGCCGCGCTGGCGTTTCGGAATAAGTTGTTGGACCATTTTAAGCGAATGGGACTGGATGGGCAGGATTATGCGGTGTTGGCGGCAATGGCACTGGGCGAACGTGTTTCAATGTCGAAAGAGTTGACCGACGATTATTCTGTTTCAGGCGCATTGCATGTATTGTCGTTGTCGGGCATGCATCTTAGCATAATTTACACCATGTTGTTGCTGCTTTTTCTGAGGCGTAGAAGAGCCGTGTTGGCACAAGTTCTTATTGTTTGTGCAATATGGTCGTATGTGTTTGTCGTTGGAATGCCAGTTTCAGCGGTGCGTTCTGCCATAATGCTTTCTATTTATTCATTTGTCAGTCTGTTGAATCGTGATCACGTGTCGTTGAATGCATTGGCTGTGTCGGCCGTGGTTATTCTTGTCGACAACCCTCTTTGCATTTATGATGTGGGTTTTCAGATGTCTTTTGTCTCAGTATTTTTCATACTTGTCTTTTATCGTCCGTTTTATCGTTTGTTACCGTTAATGGTGAGAAGTGTTCCCATTGTCAATTGGATTTGGCAGATGTCCGTAGTTTCATTGTCGGCCCAGTTGGGAGTTGCCCCTTTGGTGGCATTCTATTTCGGACGTTTCTCCTGTTATTTCCTTCTTTCCTCAAATCCGCAACCGCCCTCATAAGATGACACAGAGGTCAAAAAGGTAGCGACACTGTGGCAAAAGAGGGTGCAACGCAGCAAAAATCGCCACAAAGACGCATTAAATCCCCTTACCCCA
>CALUIJ010000162.1 GCA_944320675.1 uncultured Prevotella sp. | reverse complement strand
AGGTCGAGCACTTTCTGGAACTCTTCAACCTTCAAGTCGAAGATGTTGCCTTCGGGAGATATTACCGCACCGGGCATGTTGCCGCCGGCGGCGTTGAGCAGGGTGTCGACGCGTCCGTATTTGGCTACTATGTCGTCGCAGTTCTTCTTGACGGTCTCTTGGCTCATTACGTCTGTTTTCATGAATTCGGCCTTGCCGCCGTCTTTCACGATGTCGTCGACGATTTCCTTGCCGATGCTCTCCTTTCGTCCGAGGATTATCACCTGCGCGCCGTTCTTGGCGAGGTATTTTGCTATCGTGCGGCCGAGTACGCCAGTGCCGCCGGTTATTACTACTACGTTGTCCTTAATGTTGAATAATTCGTTCATTGTATTAAATTTTTAGTAGACAAGCAGACAAGTGACAAGCAGACAAGGATATGTGCCTTGTGGCTTTGTAAGGTGGAACTTGGCTTATCTGTTTGTTCCGTGTTTGCTTGTCTTGTGAACTTGTCTGCTTGTTTACTTGTTACTGATTGATTCCCAATTCACGGTCTACGGTTGCGAGGATGCCCTGCACCTGTCCCATTGCGAACATTCGTCCGAGGAACGTGTATCCGGCGTTGTATCCGCGGTCTTCGTCGCCCAGCATGTTGGGGCCGTGGTCTACGCGCATCGGCAGCTTCGGGTTTACTTTCTCGAAGGTGCGTGCCAGCTCGATAAGGTCGGCGCGGCCGCCGAGGTGTGAAGCCTCGGTGAAGTCGCCGTTGGGGAACACCTTGCACGAGCGCATGTGTACGAACCATGTGCGGTCGGCATATTTCTTCGCCATTTCGGGCACGTTGTTGTGCGCTCCGGCCGACAGCGAGCCGGCGCAGAAGGTGAGTCCGTTGTGCGGATCGTCGACAGCCTTGAGGAACCAGTCTATGTCTTCTTCGCACGTTACGATGCGCGGCAGGCCGAGGATGGGGAAGGGTGGGTCGTCGGGGTGTACGCACATGTACATGCCGTACTCGTTGCATGTAGGCATGATGGCGGCGAGGAAGTAGCGCATGTTCTCCCTAAGCTGCTCTTTCGTGATGCCTTTGTACAGGTCGAGCAGTTGGCGGAACAGTTCTACGGGGTGCTCGTCGTTCTCTGTGATGTTGCCGTTTACGAAGCCTTGCGTCTTAACGATGATGTTCTCTACTAACTTGTGGTTGTCGGCAGGCGTCATGGTCTGCTTCAGTTTCTCGACTTCTGCCATTACCTCCGGGCTGTAATCCTTTTCGGCTCCTTCGCGTTTGAGGATGCAGCAGTCGAAGTATGCGAACTGCGCATGGCTGAAGTAGAGGTTGCTCGTGCCGTCGGGGTTGGGGTGGGCGAGGTCGGTGCGCGCCCAGTCGAGCACGGGCATGAAGTTATAGCAGATAGTGTGTACGCCCTCGAGCCCGAGATTTTTCAGGCTCTCCTTGTAGTTCTCGATCAGTTGGTCGCGGTCGGGACCGGCGTATTTGATGCTTTCGCATACGGGCAGGCTCTCAACTACCGACCAGCGCATGCCGTAGCTTTCGATATATTCGCGCAGGTCGCGTATCTTCTCGCGCGTCCACACTTCGCCGTTAGGCACGTCGTGCAGCGCGGTCACGATGCCTTCGACCCCTATTTGCTTCAGCATGGCAAGGGTTATCTTGTCGTTCTTGCCGAACCATCTCCATGTTTTTTCCATTTGTCTTTAATTTTATAAAGTATGTTTATATCATGTTCCTATTCGTGATGATAAGGTTCGTTCTTTATGATGGTGCATGCCCGGTAGATTTGCTCTACAAAGACGAGCCTTACCATCTGGTGGGACAACGTCATCCGTGAAAGTGATATTTTCCCGTCTGCCCTGTCGTAAACGGCTTGTGAGAATCCGTAAGGCCCGCCGATTACGAATGTCAGATTGCGTACGGTCTGTTGCTTGTTGGCGAACCATGAGGCGAACTCTATGCTGCGGTATTCCCTCCCATGCTCGTCGAGCAGCACGACGCAAGCCTTGTCTTCGATGCTTTTAAGGATAAGTTCGCCTTCCTTTTCCTTTTGTTGCTTCTCGCTCAGGCTTTTGCTGTTTTTGATTTCAGGAATCACCTTTATATTAAAAGGTGTGTAGTGGCTTATACGTTTGGCGTAGTCCTCTATGCCTTCGGCGTATAGCCTGTCGGCAGTTTTGCCGACGAGCAGCAATGTTGTCTTCATTTGCCGTTCAATATTCGTTTTTGCGTTTAGGGTTCATCGGGAACCATCCTTTCCTCACCCTGTCGCGTTGTTCAAACAGTTCTTTTATTGACCAAAGCGAAGACGCCCCGATTATGCCGAGTACGGCGGAGACAATAGAGTTCTCAATGAACAGTGCCGCCGCCATGCATGCTATTCCTGCGACAAGGAACATCCACCAATATTTGGTGCCCGAATAATATTCGGTCTTTATAACTATTGGGTGGAACAGGCCGATAATCAAAAAGCACGACACTGCTATGATTATTCCCGTGAAATGTAATCCCATCGTATTTGTTCTTTTATGTTAATGCAAATGTGGTAAGTTGCCCGGAAAAGGCAAAACGGACATACGGCAACGAGCGGACTGACGCGGTTATAGTGATGCTATTTCGCCTGTTGTAAGTCCTGTTGCCTTGGCTATGACATCGACTGGCACACCGAGTTGCTTTAAGTTCTTGGCGTTTTTGACGCGCTCTTTCATCTCACCCTCAATTACTCCTTTCTCGTTCCCTTTTGCGAAGCCTTCTTCCAGTCCTTTGGCCATTCCTAATTCCATTCCTTCCTTTAATCCTTCCTCATGTCCCTCGATACGCCCTTCCGCACGTCCTTCCGCACGTCCTTCCTTTAATCCTTCTGCTCTTCCTTCTGCACGTCCTTCTGCACGTCCTTCCGCTCTTCCTTCCAAATGGCCTTCGCCTCTGGCTGTTATTATGTTGTCGCGTAGGATTACCACGTTGTCGAGGTGGTGGTAATACGCATTAAGCTCGGCTTTGCTCATTCTCTCGAGTTTAAGCTTTTCACGTGCTTCGTTCAAGCCCGGGGCGGTGGCGTCGGCCGGTATGTTGCCGGTGTTGAGGAAGTATATCCATTGTTCCAATGGGACTTTTGACCATTTGTTGAAGTCGTTGACTTTCAGTATGTAGTATTCGGGGTATAAGTCGCTTACCGTGTTGACGTTGAATTTCTGGCGTTGGAACGGACTGAGGTTAAGCAGTTCCCCGTTATGTATGCCGCGGAATTCGGTTTTGCCGTGGTACACTACGTCGGTCCCGTTGCCGAGGTTGAAGTAAACGATGTTCACGCTGTATATCTTGCGTATGTTGCTGTACCCTTGTCCGCGGTTGATGTATTCCGTTACAAGTTTTGACGTGCCGAAAAGCATGCGCTGGAAATAGGCGAACTCCGTATTGTTTTGCACTTCGATGATGAACAGCTCGCCACGGTCGTTCTCGGCAAGCAAGTCCACACGGTTTTGCTTGTCGTATTCGTCTTCTTGGTTGCTTTCGCTTTCCAACAACCGGTTGATTGTGATTTCCTGGTTCAGGAGCGTGGTCAACAGCCCTTCAAGCACGCCGAAGTTTGCCTTGTCGCGTAGCAGGCGTTTCATAGCCCAATCAAAACGTATGTATTTATTATTTTCCATAATGATATGCCGAGCGCGTTTGTCTTAATTGCAAAGATAACATAAGTTGTGCTAAATACAAAATAAAATTCACTTTTTTATGTTTGTTTTTATCGGATTGACATTCAGGCGGTGCCGCCGTTCTCGTGCGTAAGGCCCGTTCCGGTGAAAACTTTTCAGTGCGGCGCAACTGCGGCGTTGCATAAATATGCACTTCCTTAAGTAAATATCTTTTACAAAAAGGGTTCACGGGACAGGCGTTCGGCCGGAGGCTTATTAACGTATTCGTATGTGGAAAGGCGTGCTTTTGATGTGTGTTCATGCGCTTTTTCGTGCGGAAGGATGCCTTTCGATCTGTCTAAAGCATGCCTTTGCGGCATGTAAGGTGTGCTTTTTCGGCGTAAAAGGCGGCTTTTTGTACTGTAAAAGGCGGTATTTTACAAGGCTTTTGTTTTGCGGGATATGTGCTGTCCGGCTTAAACCGTTGATTGTCAGGAGATTTGCCTTAATGTGGAAAAACGGTGTTTTTTTTGCTCTTGCGTTTGGTTTCCGGCCGGCGACGGCCTTCCCGGCGCGCCAAATGTCAACGTTATGCATGAATGGCCGGACGTTTTGCATAAAACTTTATGCCGCACGACAGTCTGCAAAGGCGTGGCGGCGGTTGGTCGGCCCGGCGCGTTGTGCCGACGGTTGAAGATTGGCGGATAGTGGAAAATGTCATGAAAAATCAATGAAAAAAATAAAAAATGCAACATCATTATGTGCTGTTTTAATTTTATTTGTTACCTTTGTAGCAAGATAATCGGCAGACGGAGGCGTGCCGGCATACGGGATAGTCCGTGCCGTTTGATCCCCTTGTAACACAAAATCATCAACATTTAAATAATAGTATGGAAAATAACTCAGAATTGATTGCTTTGTGTGAGGCCAAGGCCAAGCAGTGGCTCACACCGGTTTTTGACGCAGACACGCAGGCTGCCGTTAAGGAAATGCTCGAGAAGGAAGACAAGACCGACTTGATTGAGAGCTTTTATAAGAATCTTGAATTCGGTACGGGCGGCCTCCGCGGCATCATGGGCGCAGGCAGCAACCGCATGAACGTCTATACCGTAGGTATGGCCACACAGGGCTTCGCAAACTACTTAAAGAAGAATTTCGCCGACCGCGAGCAGATTTCCGTCGTAGTGTGCCACGACTGCCGCAACAACAGCCGCCTGTTCGCCGAGACCGTTGCCGACATATTCTCGGCCAACGGCATCAAGGTTTACTTGTTCGACGACATGCGCCCCACGCCCGAATGCTCGTTCGCAATACGCCATTTGGGCTGCCAGAGCGGCGTGAACATCACGGCGAGCCACAACCCGAAGGAGTACAACGGATACAAGGCTTACTGGGAAGACGGCGCACAGGTGCTTGCCCCGCACGACACGGGTATCATCGACGAGGTGAACAAGGTCAAGGTCGAGGATGTTAAGTTTAACGGCAACAAGGATCTTATCGAGATTATCGGCGAGGAAATCGACAAGGTTTATCTCGACCTCATCCATGGAATTTCTATCGATCCGGAAGTCATCAAGCGCCAAAAAGACCTGAAGATCGTCTATACTCCGCTGCACGGCACGGGCATGATGCTCATTCCGCGCTCGCTGAAGCTCTGGGGATTCGAGAACGTACACTGCGTTGAAGAGCAGATGGTTAAGAGCGGCGACTTCCCAACGGTTGTCAGCCCCAACCCTGAGAACGGCGAGGCCCTCTCGCTCGCGCTGCGCGACGCCAAGGCCCTTGACGCCGACATCGTGATGGCCAGCGACCCCGACGCCGACCGCGTGGGCATGGCCTGCAAGAACGACAAGGGCGAGTGGATACTCATCAACGGCAACCAGACCTGCCTGATATTCCTTTATTATATAATAAGGAACCGCCAGGCCAAGGGGCTTATGAAGCCGACCGACTTCATCGTGAAGACCATCGTTACCACCGAGGTTATCCGCAAGGTGGCCGAGAAGCAGCACATCGAGATGCGCGACTGCTACACCGGCTTCAAGTGGATTGCGCGCGAGATTGCCCTTTCGGAAGGAA
>CALUIJ010000161.1 GCA_944320675.1 uncultured Prevotella sp. | reverse complement strand
CCGGCGTCATAGCCGCCTCGACCACGCTGCCCGTCATCGGAGTGCCCATCAAGGGCATGCTCGACGGCCTCGACGCCATGCTCAGCATCATACAGATGCCCCCGGGCATACCCGTGGCCACCGTCGGCGTGAACGGCGCGATGAACGCTGCCATACTCGCAGTAGAGATGATCGCCCTGGCCGACGACGGCGTGGCGGCGCGCCTCGCCGACTACAAGGCCGGACTCGGGGCAAAGATAGAGAAGGCCAACAAGGAACTGGCAGAGGTGAAATACGAGTATAAGACTAATTAAGAGTTAAGAGTTAAGAATTAAGAAAAAATGCACTGACAATTGGATCAGCAAAGCATTTTTTCTTAATTCTTAACTCTTAACTCTTAATTTAAAAACGAAGTTTTTTATGATTGACCTATTCAATTACCGCCGCCGCGCCGCTTCCGAAGTCAATGTCGGAGCCACGCCGATGGGCGGGGACAACCCGATACGCATACAGTCGATGACCACCACGCCGACGACCGACACCGAGGCGAGCGTGGCGCAGGCCGAACGCATAATAGAGGCCGGGGGCGAATACGTGCGCCTTACCACCCAAGGAGTGCGCGAGGCCGAGAACCTGAAGAACATCAACGCGCGGCTCAGGGCCGACGGATACACGACTCCGCTCGTGGCCGACGTACACTTCAACCCCCACGTGGCCGAGGTGGCCGCGCTGTACGCAGAGAAGGTGCGCATCAACCCCGGCAACTACGTCGACCCGGCGCGCACGTTCAAGCACCTTGAATACACCGACGAGGAGTACGCCGACGAGCTGAAGAAGATTGAGGAGCGTTTCGTGCCCCTGCTGGACATCTGCAAAGAGCACCACACCGCCCTGCGCATAGGCGTAAACCACGGCTCGCTCTCCGACCGCATAATGTCGCGCTACGGCGACACGCCCGAGGGAATCGTCGAGAGCTGCATGGAGTTCTTAAGGATATGCCGGCGCGAGGATTTCAAGGATGTAGTCATTTCGATCAAGGCGAGCAACACGGTCGTCATGGTGCGCTCCGTCCGTCTGCTCGTAAGCGAAATGGACAAGGAGGGCATGCGCTATCCGCTGCACCTCGGAGTGACCGAGGCCGGCGAGGGCGAGGACGGCCGCATAAAGAGCGCCGTGGGCATAGGCGCGCTGTTGGCCGACGGCATAGGCGACACCGTGCGCGTGTCGCTTAGCGAGGAGCCGGAGGCCGAGATTCCCGTGGCGCGCCACTTGGTAGACTACGTTACGGCGCGCGCCGGCCACACGCCCATACCCGGCACGGCGGCTCCGGGCTTCGACTGGCTGCGCCCCGAGCGGCGCAAGACGGCTGCCGCGGGCGGCATCGGCGGCACGAACGCGCCCGTAGTGATAGCCTCGATGATAGGAGGGGGCGACCCCGCCACGCAGACGGCGGGGCAAGACCTCGTGCCCGACTTCGTTTATACGGGCCAAAGCCTGCCCGAACGCCGCTTACAGGGCCAGCGCTACATCGTTGACTTCGCCGCCTACGCAAGCCTTACCGACACCGAAGGAGTGTACCCCATATTCCCTTACAACGCCGTGCCGTTCATCTCGCAGGTCGAGGCCGACTTGAAGTTCCTCGTGCTGCCCTACGGAGCCGACTCCGACGAGTACACGGCCTGCCTCAAGGCGCATCCCGAAGTGGTCGTCGTGAGCATGTCGCAGCATAAGAACCGCCTCGGCGAGCAGCGCGCATTAGTGCACGAGCTGATGGCCGCCGGAGTGACGAACCCCGTGGTGTTCTGCCAGGCTTACCGCCGTTCGCAGGAGGAGAAGGGCGACTTCCAGATAGAGGCCTCCGCCGACATGGGTGCGCTGATGTTCGACGGACTTACCGACGGCCTCTGGCTGATGAACGCCGGCACGCTCGCGCCGGCCGACCTGACGGCCACCGCCTTCGGCATACTCCAGGCAGCGCGCCTGCGCACGTCGAAGACCGAATACATAAGCTGCCCCGGCTGCGGCCGCACCCTTTACGACCTGCGCTCCACCATAGCGCGCATAAAGGAGGCAACGAAGGGCATGAAGGGCCTGAAAATCGGCATAATGGGCTGCATAGTGAACGGTCCGGGCGAGATGGCCGACGCCGACTACGGCTACGTAGGCGCCGCCCGCGGCAAGGTTTCGCTCTACAAGGGCAAGCAGTGCGTGGAGAAGAACATCCCTGAGGAGGAGGCCGTGGAGCACCTGCTGAGGCTCATAAACGAAGGGAATTAAGAGTCAAGGAAAATAACATCGCGGATTGACAACAAGGCGTTTCTCCCTTGATTCTTAACCCTTGATTTTCAAAGGTTTACGAAAAGGCCGCATTTTGCACCGCAAAATGCGGCCTTTCAGCGTGCAATAAGCAACCTTCCGCAACGCGGGATGCGGCTTCCCGCCTTGCGTCCTTCCGCCTGCCGCTTCCAGTCCGCCTGCCTGCCGGGCGTTTCCCCGTAGGCGCATTAATCCGCAGTTTTCTTGCCCGTTTCGCATTTTTACTGTATTTTTGTGCGTGAAAAAGCAGGAGCCGCCGCGCGCGGCGCCGCAACCGTTTATGCATACTACCACAAACCATATATCCGCCCTTGCGCGGCTTTTGGCCGTATTGGCCTTGCTTGCAGTGTCTACCGTGCCAGCCGTGGCGCGTCAGGGCGGCGGCTTGGCCGCTCGTTTGGCCGGCCTTGCCGTGGGCGAGGTGAACCGGATGGGCGACGCATGCTTGGAACGGGGCGACGTAGACAGTGCCATGGCTTATTTCACCGTGGCCGCAGGGCGCTACGCCGAGGGCATGGGCAGGGCCGGGAAGCACGCCTGCGTAGACGCGCTGAACAACATCGGGGCGATAAAGTTCTTCTACCGCAACGACTACATATCGGCCTTTTCATGCTTGATAAAGGGCCTGAAGATAGCCGACGAGACGGGCTACGACGCAATGAAGCCGAAGATCTACGTCAACTTGGCCGGCGTGCACACCATGTTCGGCGACTCGGCGGTGGCCGCGCGGCTGATGGGCGAGGCGTTCAGGGTGAGCAAGGAGCAGCGCGACTGGTACATATACGTGGCCTCGTTCATCGACTTGGCCAACCACTTGGCCGTGAACGGCAACCTCGGCGGCATGCGCGGCGAGGTTGCCGACTTCAAGTCGGCCGACGTGCCCGACAGCATAAAGATGAGAGACTACGCTCGTTGGCTGTGCCGCGGGGTGGAGTTGTACAACAAGCGGCACTACGACGACTGCCTTGAAGCCTTTGACTCGGCCGCCGCGAGGGTTGAGCCCGACCTGCAGTCGGCCACGTACCTCAGCATAGCCGACATGCTGGCGGCCAAGGCTTACGCCGCCAAGGGCATGTAC
>CALUIJ010000160.1 GCA_944320675.1 uncultured Prevotella sp. | reverse complement strand
GAACGTAGAGCAGCAGATAAGCTGTATCTGCTCGCCTTCGAAGTACTGGTGGGCCGCTATGTCGTGGAACGACCCGATTGAGCCTTGTATTGCTATTCTCTTCATATATCCTTTTTTGTCATGTTTGTTGAAACTGAAAGTCCCGCCTCATTGTGGTGAAGCGGGACTTTGTCGTATCTTACTTGAAGATTACCTCGTCTTAAGTTGAAATTTACACGCAACTTCCCGCTTCGCAAAGCCTTGCAAAGTAAAAGTAAAAGCTAAAGAAAGATGCGTTTTGCTTGTTCATTGCCGTTATTTTTGTTGTTTCGTTGCAAAAGTAACGTTTTTGTTTGAATTGTGCAAGAAAGAAGCTGATAAATTAAGAATTAAGAGTTAAGAATTAAGAAAATATGATTCCGTGGCTTTGTATTTGTCTTTTTAAAGTCTTGTCGCCTACCGTCAAAGCATATTTCTTAATTTTTAGCTCTTAACTCTTAATTCCTTTACAGCCCCATCGGGTTTATGTTCTTGTAGGCGTCGTTCACTTTCTTGGCTATGTCCTCGCCGCCGGTGTTGCCGTCAGTGTTGCTTGTCAGTTCGGCGGCGTGCTTCAAGTCGTCGTTGCCGCCGCTTTCGTCGCCCGTGGCGATGCGCAGTTCGCCCCGCTCGCGGTATGCGTCGGCGTGGAACGGGTTCACGTCGATTACTTTACCGTAGAAGCCTACGGCATCCGCCGTGTTGCCACGGGCCTTCTCCACGCGCGCCTTCAGCATCAGTACGTCCTCGCTTTCGGGATAGTCTTTCAGCAGACGGTCGGCGTCATCGGCCGCTTCGGCCGTCTCGCCGGCCGAGAGCAGCGTCTCGCCGCGCAACAGGTAGGCCTCGGCGTAGTCGGGCTTCAGCGTTACGGCCTTTGTCAGCATGGCCACGGCGTTGGTCGTGTCGCCGTGCCCTATGCACGCCTTGGCGTAGAGGTATGTTGCCTCGGCGTTATCCGCGTCGACCATTATCGCCTTCTCGCAGGCTTCGGCCATGGCCGTGTAGTCCTCCATCATATAGGCCACGTTGGCCATGCGTACGTACACTTGCACGTTGTCGGGCAGAGCCTCGGATATTTTCATCAGGTTGTCGTAAGCCTCGGGCAGCATGTCGGCGCGTATCTGCGCCTGCGAGAGGTAGTCGCGTATCTCAAGATCCTCCTTCATTTGCAGCGCGTGCGTGAAGCATTTTATGGCGTAGTCGTGCCGTCCCGAGCGCAGGGCGCGCACTCCGTCGTATTTCAACACGTCGAAATTCTTCTCTTCTTCCGCCTTTTTCTTGTCCTCCGGCGTTTCTTCCTTTCCGCCGAACAATGCCTTAAAGAAATTCATAGGTTTATGTAATATATGTTGTTTATGCAAAGTTAAGCATTTCTGCCAAATGTGGCAAGAGTTGGCGTGGTTTTATTTTTCAGCCTGCCTTACCGCCGCTTTTGCGGCTTTTACATAATGACGCCGTATCGTCGGCTTTGCTTTCTTTTTGGAAAACGTTGACGCTCTCAGCCGGGCTTTTTCCGAAGAGGAAAACCATTGGGCGGAAATAACGCTGAAAACGGCGTGCAAACGCTATCGGCTGTGCGCCAGTATGTTACGCCTTTTTGCACTGGAATGTGCAACGGATGGTGCCGTTTTTATGCGCCGAATGTGCTTTTCGACCGCCGATAGGCCGCATTTGGGAGCTTTGTTTGCGGCAAACCGTCGGGCGAAAGGCTGCCGATGGGCCTTCAATACATGGCTTTTTACCTTGCGCTTTGCCGTTAAATGCGTTGCCGGGGCTTGTTTTTCTTGTTTGAAGGGGCGTTTAGGCGCATGCGCATTTCCTGTTTGCCGGTTTCTGACGGGCATTTCCCTACTGACGTTATGACATTAAAAAACGTAACCGCAGTTACTTTTTGCGTCTGAGTCAAACGGTGTCGGAACGGTCGTATAATGGTAAGCGTTATACCGTATAGACGTTAAATTTATCTTTAGCGCAAGGCGGGAAAGGATAATAAAGACAAAAAATAATATTGGGTTCTTTGCCGTTAGCCGTCGATTCCGTATATTTGTAAGGTATAACATGCACATGGGTGGGCGTTTGGAGGAAGCATGCGCCTCTGTTGCAGAACATTCAATGCAAGATGGAAAGGACGTTTATGATATTTCTTGCCGCAGCCTTTTGCGCGGTGGCAGCGGCTCAAGAGGTCAAAACCATTGGGGCTTTGGCCGATTCGGCGACGGTCAACACGGCCAGGCCCGAGGCGGAAATAATCGGCGGAAGCGACGCCCCGGCTGACATGTACGTTTACGACGGTTACAGGGGGGATGCTCTTGCGCCTGCCGACTCTTTGCATCTGCCCATGCTCAACCGCTTCGGGCAGACTTACATCAACATGTATCCTTACAGTTGGTTCGGACTGTACGACTGGCAGTTGCACAAGGGGCTCAACGTGAGTCTCGGCGCGTCGGTGTTCGCCGTGTTCGGCGACAGCCCGTGGAAGGGCGCAGGCTTCGCCCAAAGCATCTCGACCATGTATGCCGTGCCTTTGACCGACAAGTTGTCGTTCGCCGTGGGCGGATACATGAACAACCTGTATTGGGACCACGACGCTTACCGCGACGCGGGCATAAACGCCGTGCTCGGATATAAGTTCGACGAGCATTGGGAGGGGTATATCTTTGGTCAGAAGTCGCTCGTAAACAAGTTCATGCCCATGCCACTTTACGACATGAGCCGCATAGGCGACCGTATCGGCGCTGCTGTGAAGTATAACTTCAATCCGCAGTTCAGCATACAGGTAACCGTGGAGACGGAGAGAAGACCGTGATGAATTAAGAATTAAGAGTTAAGAATTAAGAAAAACACTATTGTAGCATTGCATTTTTTCTTAATTCTTAACTCTTAATTCTTAATTATTTAAATTGTAGTCTCAGGCTGTTGAGCACCACGCTGATGCTCGAGAATGCCATTAGTGCGCTCGCCCACATGGGGGTTATCTGCCAGTGTGCGCCGAAGAGGTAAGGCACTCCTGCGGCGAGCGGTATGCAGACCACGTTGTAGACGAACGCCCAAAACAGGTTTTGCTTGATCATGCCGACCGTGGCGCGCGACAGTTTTACGGCGTCGGGTATGCGCCTGAGGTCTGAACCCATCAGCGTCACTTGCGCCACGTCCATCGCTATGTCTGTGCCCTTGCCCATGGCGATGCTTACGTCGGCCGCGGCTAAGGCCTGCGTGTCGTTTATTCCGTCGCCTACCATGGCCACGTGCTTGCCTTCGGCCTGCAGCCGCCTTACCATGTCCTCCTTGTCTTGCGGCATAACCTTGCCGCGGTAGTGCTTGATTCCGGCCTTCTCGGCCCAGTAGCGCGCGGCCTCGTCTTTGTCGCCGCTCATCATGTAGACCTCGATGCCTTCTTGCTGGAGAGCTTCAATGGCCTCGCGGGCGTGTGGTTTCAGCGTCTCGCGCTCGTCGGGCTTCAGCTCGTCGGCCTTGGTGAAGTCTACGTCCTTATTGGGAATGGTCAGCGTTCCCGTCTTGTCGATGACGAGAGCGTCTATTTTGCGTATTTCTTCGAGTGCAGCAGCGTCCTTTATCAGTATGTTCTTGCGCGCCGCCTTGCCGATGCCTACCATCAGGGCGGTGGGCGTTGCTAATCCGAGTGCGCACGGGCAGGCGATGACGAGCACCGACACGGCAGAAAGAATGGCTTGTGGCAGAAGGGCGCTTCCGCCGCAGGCGTACCATAATATAAACGTAAGCACCGACAGGCCGAGCACCGCCGGCACGAACACGAGCGCTATCTTGTCGACTACGCGCTGTACGGGAGCCTTGCTGCCTTGCGCCTCCTGCACCATTTTTATTATCTGGGCGAGCATTGTTTCCGTGCCTACCTGCTGCGCGCGGAAGCACAGTCCGCCCTGCTTTACTATCGTCCCGGCGAACACCTTGCCGCCCATGACTCTTTTTGCAGGGGTTGGTTCGCCAGTTATCATGCTCTCGTCGATGTAAGCCTCGCCTGATGTTACGGTGCCGTCTACGGGCACTTTCTCGCCTTGGCGTATCTCGATGGTGTCGCCTTTTTCGAGCGTGGCTATCGGTACGTCTACCGTGGCGTCGCCGTTTACGAGATGTGCGGTCTTAGGGGCGAGTCCCATCAGTGCGCGTATGGCCGACGCAGTGCTCTTCTTCGCCCTCTCTTCAAGCGTGCGGCCGGTCAAGACGAATGTTATTATCATTACGGATGCGTCGTAATACGTATGGTTTTCTATGCCGCGCGAACCCCAGAAAGAGTCGCCCCAAAACGTGTTGAACACGCTAAATACGAAAGATATTGCCGTACTCATGGCCACGAGCGTGTCCATGTTGGCCGAGCCGTGCTTAAGTTGTTTCCAAGTGTTGGCGTAAAACATGTTTCCGCAATACGCGAGGTTGAACAACGCGAGGATTAGCATCGTCTGGTTGGCTGTGTCCTTACTGCCAATGTGCAGCCAATCCATAGAAATGCCCATTGTAAGAATGGCTAACACCCACGACGTTAAGGCTTTCTTAACGAGGCGGCGGTATGCCGTCCGCTCGATGGTCTCGACCGATTCGTCCTCGTCGATTACAAGGTCGTAACCGGCTTTGATTATTTCGTCTTTCATCGTCTTTGGCGTAATAGCCTTCGGGTCGTATTCTATCAAAGCCGTGCGTGCGGCGAAGTTGACGCTTGCCGACTTTATGCCGTCAAGCTGGTTGAGCCGTCTCTCAACGTTGGCGGCGCATCCTGCGCACGCCATGCCTATAACTGCTATTGTCTTTTTCTCCATAATTTTTTGTGGGTTTGTTTTGTGCAAAAGTACATAAAACAAACTTTCGGCGTGTTACGGAATTATGGAAAAGATTTATGAGATTGTGAGGTTTTGCGGTTTTACGGTTATACGGTTTTGCGGTTATGCGGTTTTACGGTTATGTGGTTTTACGGTTATACGGTTGTGTGGTTATATGGTTATGGGGTTTTACGGTTATGTGTTTGTGAGGTTTTATGGCTTTTAGGTTATGTGTTTATACGGTTAAATAAATGTCCGCAATCAACATAAATACATTACTTCTTCTGAAGAAATCAGTCCTAAAAAGTCGGCAGCATTTTGTCATTCCGGGCTGAGACCCGGAATCCAATGTATTCAGCCACGTTATTATAAATGGGGTTTCTGGATTCCGGGTCTCGGCCCGGAATGACAAAATGCTGCCGACTTTTTAGGACTGATTTCTTCAGAAGAAGTAATGTATTTATGTTGATTGCGGACATTTATTTTAACCTTATAACCGCAAAACACCACAACCGTAAAACCTCACAACCGTAAAACCTCACAGCCGTAAAATCCTACAACCGTAAAACCTCACAGCCGTAAACCCCCATAACCTTACACCCCCACTTTGTCCAATTGCTTAAGATCTTTTTTGCGCATGGCCTTGAACTGTGAAGGAGTCATTCCCGTTACGCTTTTGAACTGTGTGCTGAGGTACGCCGTGCTCGAGTAGTTCATCTTTATTGCTATCTCGTTGAGCGACAACTCGTCGTAAAAGATAAGTTCCTTTACTCGTTCAATCTTTTGCAGGATAAAATACCGTTCAATAGTCAAGCCCATGCTTTCGGAGAACAGCTTGCTCAATGCGCTGTAATCAGTGCCGAGCTTGTCGGTCAAATAGGTTGACAGGTTCACGTCCGACTTATTGTCACGATAGTGTACAAGTTCGATTATCCCACTCTTTATCCTGTCTATTGTCTGTTTCTGCTTGTCCTCTAAAAGTTCGAAGCCTAAGCCGTTGAGCTTCGAGCGTATCCCGTTGAGTTTGCTCTCGTCGATTTCCTCTGCTGTTTGGGCAATGCCGAGTTCAACCGATATTGGGGTAAGCCCTAAGTCTTTCAGGGCGTTGGCTACGGCGGCCTTGCAGCGGTCGCACACCATGTTTTTGATGTAGAGGGTTGTCATTGCGTTGCGTGTCAGTTCTCAACGGAATCTCTCAACAGTTCCGCTATTGTCGGGTGGATATGGGTGATGTCGTGCAGCCTGCCAGCCGTGCATCCGAGCGACATTAGTGCTGATGCTTCTTGCACGATGTCGGCCGCATGCGAGCCGCATACGTGGCAGCCGATAATAGTTCCGTCGTTTTTGGTTATAAGTTTGATTAATCCTCCGTCGGCTTCGTCGGCCACGGCACGGCCGTTGGCACGGAACGGAGTCTTTCGTGCGGTGTATTCCATGCCGGCTTCGCGGCATTGCGCCTCGGTTAGTCCGACGGCGGCCGCTTCAGGGTTGGAGAACACTGCTGAAGGCATTACGTCAAGCCGTATTTCGTCGGCCCGGCCGAGTATGCGGTTTACGCAGCGCATGCCTTGCATTATTGCGGCGTGCGCCAACATGCACCGTCCGTTCACGTCGCCTACGGCGTAAACGTTGTCGACGTTGGTCTGCATGTTGTCGTCTACGACGATGCATCCCCTTTCCGTGGCTATGTCCAATCCGTCAAGACCAATCCCTTCGGTGTTGGCAGCGCGTCCTGTTGCTATCAGTACGGCATCGGCGCATGTTTCGCCGGCCTTGCCTTTGCATTCATAGCTTACTTTAAGTTCGCCGCCGTTGTTGTCGATAGTATTCACACCGGCTTGCATGATGAACTTTATGCCGCGCTTTTCCATGGCCTTGCGCACACGTTTCGATATGTCTTGGTCATACGGCGGAAGGCATTCCTTCATGTATTCAATCACTGTAACTTCACTTCCGAAGGTGTTGAAAACCGACGCAAATTCAAGTCCTATCACTCCTGCGCCGACGATGCACAGCTTTTTCGGCAGGGTGTCGGCGGCAAGCAGTTCGGTGGATGTCATAACTCCGGACAGGTCGATGCCTTTAATCGGCGGCATCTTCGGGCGTGAGCCAGTCGCAATGATGATGTTGTCGGCTGAATATTCCACGCCGTCGGCGGTTACCGTATGTTGGTCTTTAAGCACGGCGTCGCCTTTGACGAGCGTTATGCCCGGTTGCGCCATCATTGTTTCCACTCCCTGTCTCAGCTTTGATACTACTTCGCGCTGGCGTTCGGATATTTTGGCAAAGTCGACCGCCGGTTTGTTTCCGCAGATTCGTGTTGCCGCTTCGATTGACTCCGCGTCGTGGCAAAGTGCTTTCGTCGGTATGCAACCGCAGTTTAGGCAAGTTCCGCCTACGTTGTCTTTCTCGAAGATGGTTACGCTTAAACCGTGGCGGGCGGCGTATGCCGCGGTATGGTAGCCGCCCGGGCCTGCGCCTATGATTATGATGTCAGATTTCATTTCTTTATTAATTATGTTTGTTTTGTTATGAAAAAACGTAAGGTCATGGGGTGATGATGGTTGTTTTTACCGTATTTCCCATGACCTTACGGTGTAAGAAGTGTTCTTGTCTTTAGAATTTGAGCACAGGATGCTTGGCTGCCTGCACGTCGTCGACACGTCCAATCGGAGTATTGTGCGGTGCGCTCTTCACCAAGTCTGGTTCTTCCTTGGCTTCGCGGGCGATTTCACGCATAATGCCGATGAACTCGTCGATCGTGTCCTTCCCTTCGCTTTCGGTAGGTTCTATCATCATTGCCTCGTGGAAAAGCAACGGGAAGTATATCGTCGGAGCGTGGAAACCGAAGTCGAGCAGGCGTTTTGCGACGTCCATCGTGGTTACGCCGGTGCTTTTGTCTTTCAGGCCGTCGAACACGAACTCGTGTTTGCACAGCCCCTCAATGGGCAGTTCGTAAACGTCTTTCAGGCTCTCCTTTATGTAGTTCGCGTTGAGCGTAGCCAACGGACCTACCATCTTAAGGTTTTCACGTCCGAGCGAGAGGATGTAGGCGTAAGCCTTTACCGCTACGTCGAAGTTGCCGAGGAATGCGCCTACGTGAATCTCGCTTTCGCCTCCGGTTTCTATTTCATACATATCGCCGTTTTTCACGACTTTCGGTTTGGGCAGGAACCGTTCGAGTCCTTCCCTTACGCCGACCGGACCACAGCCGGGGCCGCCGCCGCCGTGTGGCGTAGAGAAAGTCTTGTGCAGGTTGATGTGCATCACGTCGAAGCCCATGTCGCCTGGGCGGCTTGCCCCGAGCATCGGGTTTAGGTTGGCTCCGTCGTAGTAGAGTAAAGCTCCGCATTCGTGCACAATCTTTGCTATTTCGGGTATTCCCGGCTCGAAAAGTCCGAGCGTGTTGGGGTTGGTCATCATTATTGCGGCCACCGTGTCGTCGAGCAGGCTGCGCAGATGTTCTATGTCTATCGTGCCGTCGGCGTTGCTCTTTACCTCGACAACCTCTAATCCGCAAACAGCCGCTGAAGCCGGGTTCGTGCCGTGGGCTGAGTCGGGAACGATGACCTTCACGCGCTTGTTGTCGCCACGGCTCTCGTGGTAAGCGCGGATGATCATCAGTCCGGTCAGCTCGCCGTGCGCTCCGGCGAACGGGTTGAGCGTGAATTCACTCAATCCTGTTATTGCCGACAATGATTTCTGCAGATTGTAATAAACAGCCAATGCGCCTTGGCATGTGTCGGCCGGCTGTGCCGGGTGGACTGCCGTGAACTCGGGGCGTGCGGCCGTTTCCTCGTTGATGTAGGGATTATATTTCATCGTGCAGCTGCCCAATGGGTAGAAGCCGTTGTCTACGCCGAAGTTGTTGCCGCTCATGTTGGTATAGTGGCGCACGACGGTAAGTTCGTCGCATTCGGGCAGTTCGGCGTCGGCTTGCCGCCTCATGCCGGCCGGCAGCTCGTAGCCGCCGTATTTATTGTCAGGCAAAGAGTAAGCCTTGCGCCCTTCGTGGGAAAGCTCGAATATCAGTTTGCCGTAAAGTTTGTTGTTCATAATATTGGTTTTATTTGGATAGTTCAACGAGTTTGTCGATTTCTTCCTTAGTGCGTCGTTCTGTTACGGCAAACATTATCTCGTCGTCGCCGGTCTTTACGCCGCCGAGTATGCCTTCAGCTTCGAGCCGTTTGCGCAGTTCGTCGACGTCGCCGTCGTATTTGACGCAGAACTCGTTGAAGAACGGACGGTCGTATGACAAGCGGAATCTGCCAGTAGCAATGAGTTTGTCGCACAGGTAGTGCGCCCCGGCGTATGACAACCGGGCTGCTTCCTTCAGCCCTTGCTTGCCCATTACCGACATGTAAATCGTTGCGTATAGGGCCATCAGGCTCTCGTTCGAGCAGATGTTCGACGTGGCTTTCTGTCTTCTGATGTGTTGCTCTCGTGCTTGCAGGGTAAGCACGAACGCGCGGTTGCCGCGGTTGTCGCTTGTCTGGCCGACGATGCGTCCCGGCATCTTGCGCATCAGTTTCTCCGTGCAGCATAAATATCCTACGTAAGGCCCGCCGAACGAAATAGGCAGTCCTAACGACTGTCCGTCGCCGACGGCGATGTCGGCGCCCCATTCGCCAGGGGTTTTCAGTAGGGCGAGGTCGGCTGCTACGGAGTTTATGATGAACAGCGCCTTGTTGCCGTGGCATGCGTCGGCTAGGCCGTCGTAGTCCTCGATGATGCCGTAGCGGTTGGGTTGCTGCACTACGACGCCTGCCACTCCGCCTTTGCCGAGCCTGTCTTTAATGCCGTTGTTGTCGGTTGCGCCGTTGTCTTGTTTTATTATTTCTATGCCTATGCCTTGAAAGTGGGCGTAAGTCTTTATAACGTCGACCGTTTTCGGGTCGACGGTTTCCGATACGAGTACGGTGTCGGCTTTCTTGGCTGCGGCTGCGGCCATCATCACGGCCTCGGCCGTAGCCGTTGTGCCGTCGTACATCGAGGCGTTTGAAATGTCCATGCCCGTCAGCCGCGCCATCATCGTCTGGTATTCAAAGATATAGTGGAGCGTGCCTTGTGAAATCTCGGCTTGGTATGGGGTGTAGCTTGTAAGGAACTCCGAGCGTTCTACGATGTAAGGTATTATTGAGGGGGTGTAATGGTCGTAGACGCCTGCTCCGGCGAAGCATGTAAGCTGTTTGTCGTTGCGGCATAAGCCGTCGAAAAACTTCCTTATCTCAATTTCGCTCATGGCTTCGGGCAAGTCGTAGTCGCCCTTGAAGCGAATCTCCTCGGGTACGTCGGCGTATAAGTCGTCGAGCGACTTCGCTCCAACACGGGCCAGCATGTCGTTTATGTCTTGCTCCGTGTGTGGAAAATATTTAAATGCCATTTTTGTCTTTACGTATTTAAGAATGGTGGGGTAATGAAAAAAATCAGGTTGCAAGGCGCAGGCTTGTCCTTTGCGTTGACAGTCTTGCCGCCTTGCAACCTTTAATCTGACATCTTAGTTGTTGTTGCAGAAGTCTTCGTAAGCCTTGGCGTCCATCAGGTTGTCAAGTTCTTCCTTGTCTGACAATTCAACTTTTACAATCCAGTTCCCGTAAGCGTCCTGGTTGAGCAGCTCCGGCGTGTCTTCCAGTTTGTCGTTCACTTCGACTACGGTTCCGCTTACGGGCGATATCAGGTCGCTTGCAGCCTTGACGCTTTCAACGGCGCCGAATTCCTCGCCCGCCTCGATTTCGTCGTCGACTTCGGGCATGTCTACGTATACGACGTTTCCAAGTGCGTTCTGGGCATAGTCGGTAATGCCTATGTATCCATATCCGCCTTCTACTTTCACATACTCATGAGACTCTGAATAATAAAGTCCTTCAATAACTTTTGCCATAATATTTAATTTTTTTCGGTTATACGGTTTTGTGGTTGTGCGGTTTTGAGGTTTTTGTTTTTTTACGTGGATGACCGTAAAGCCTTGTGGGCTTAAAACCTCATTGCCCTATGCTTATTTCTTATAATGCTTGTCGTAGAATCTTTTCTTTACTACTGTTCCCGCGAATGTCTTCTTGCGTATCTGGATTTCCACCTGCGTGCCTAATTTTGAGTAGGCTGCGTCGACCAATGCCATGCAGACGCTCTTGTGGGTTGAGATCGACTGGTAGCCCGTGGTGACGGTTCCGATTACCTTTCCGTCGCAAACTACGTTGTAGCCGTGGCGCGGAACGGCGTGCTCGGCCAGCTCGATGCCTATTATTTTCCGGCCGGCGCCGTTGGCTTTCTGTGAGGCCACGGCGTCCTTGCCGATGAACTCGGCCTTGTCCAGCTTGCAGAACATGCTTAGTCCGGCCATTACGGGACTGATGTCCTTGCTCAATTCGTTGCCGTACAAGGGCAGGCCGACCTCGAAGCGCAGGGTGTCGCGGCAACCTAATCCGCATGGCTTGCAGCGTCCGCTCGCAATCAGCTTGTCCCAGAACGCGACTATCAGTTCAGGTTTGCAGTATATCTCGAACCCGTCTTCGCCGGTGTACCCCGTGCGGCTTACGATTACGCTGCCGCCGTCAACGGTTACCGTCTTGGACGTGTAGAATACAAGTTCCTTGCATCCAAGTCCCAACACTTCTTCGACCACCGTCTCGGCGTTAGGCCCTTGCACGGCCAGTTGTCCGTAGCGTGCCGACGCGTCCTCGATTGTTACGTTGAAGCCTTCGGCGTTGTCCCTCATCCAGGCTATGTCCTTGTCCGTGTTGGATGCGTTTATCACGAGGAAGAACTCTTCGTCGCCCATCTTGTAAACCAACAGGTCGTCGACAGTTCCTCCGTCGGGATAGAGCATCATGCCGTAAAGCACTTGCCCTGTCTTTATCGCATCGACGTCGTTGGTGAATATGTGGTTGACGTAGCGCCCGGCGTCGGGGCCGGTTACGACGGCTTCGCCCATGTGGGAGACGTCGAACACGCCGCAGTCGGTGCGCACGGCGTTGTGCTCGTCGATGATTGACGAATACTGTATAGGCATGTCGAAACCGGCGAAAGGCTGCATCAGCGCGCCCAGGGCCACGTGCTTGTCGAAGAGACAGGTTTTCTTATTTTCCATAAATGATTATTTAGATTGTTCGGTTATTGATTCTCGTCGTCTGCCAGGAGGTTGGCAAAGTCTTCTTTCCTGAGGTTCATTACGGCCGCGTCGATGTTGTCGGGCAGGGCTTCGGCTATGTCGCGCTTGTCGAGCCTTACGTTTTCAAGGCGGCCGAGCATGTCGTGGAGGGCGTCGCCCGTTGCGAAGAAGTCGCCGCTAAGGCTGACGCTTTTAATCGTCTCCCCTTTCATTTCGATGTGCGCCTCGATGCCGCCTACGCCGTCTATCCTGCCTCGGCGTACCAGCGTATGGCGTGGATTATTGCCTTGTATGAAGCCGTGCGACAGGTAGACGTCGCGCTCTATGGCCTCGATGGCCTTTACGTCGCCGGCCGTCAGCGCGTGTACGCCGTCGCATAAGTTGTCCTTGATGTAATCCTTGAAACCGTCGATGTCGGTCTTTACGTAGTCTTTCAGCAACGCTATGCGCTGCCTTACGCTGTCCACGCCCTTGCTCTCAAGCTTGTCGCCCGCCGGGGTTATGCTCTTAAGCATGTTCTCCATGTCGGTGTCGTAAAGCATGGTGCCGTGTACGATGCTGCGCCCCGGCAGGTGGTAGAATGCGTTTCCCGACACCTTTTTACCGTCGACGAGTATGTCGTTGCGTCCGGTGGCCTCGGCCTTTACCCCGAGCCGCCTCAGCATAAGCACCATCATGTTCATGTACCGGTTGAAGGTAAGCCGCACGTTCTCGTCGCACGTTATGAACGAGAACATCACGTTGCCGTGGTCGGCGTACACGCAGCCGCCACCGCTTTTACGCCTGAATACGCCTATTCCGCGCTCGCGGCAGTAAGCCGTGTTGACCTCGTTGGCTATGAGTTGGTTGCGGCCGACTACGACCGACGGCGCCACTTGCCAGTAGAAAAGGCAGTCGCCGCACGTCACGTTGCGTGCGACGAATTCTTCCATCGCCAAATAAAACGACGCTTTTCGTGTCTTTTCTTCCGGTAAAGTGACGTATAGCATTCAGTTTTTCAAGTTTATATTGGCACAACGTGTCAAATGGTTAATTCCGGTTTTGCAGGATGTTCCTTTATCCGTACAAAGATAATTAATTTAGTTGTAATAACCGAAGAAAATGTGGATAATTTTTTCTGAATATCCGTAATCCGCCGGTATGGAGGGAAAATAGGATATGAGCCGGCCGGTTGTGGTTGATTTGTGCCGGAGTCTGTGCCGGATCTTTCTTATTCGGTAAACGTGTATTTACGAAAAACCGCCTTTCGGCTTGTGAAAGACGGTCTTTCATCAGCCGAAAGGCGGCATGTCAAGTCTTAATATGCCGTCTTTTGCGCGGCGGCATTGCGCCGAAAGGCAAGTGCGGCAGTAAGTTTTTGGTAGTCAGTAGGTTGCGGTTAGAATTCCACGAGAATCCTGAACACCTTGCCAGGCTGTTCGCTCCATTTCTTCATTGCGTCGGCCGCGCCTTCGGGCGATACGACGTTGGATATGAATTTCCCGATGGGGTAGCGGTTGGTCTTGACGCAGTTTATCACGGCGCGGAAGTCGGCCGGCGTAGCGTTGCGCGAGCCGCGGATGTCGAGTTCCTTTTGCACGAAGAGCTTCGTTTGGAAAGAGACTTCGCTTTTTGCGTATCCTATGCATGTCACCACTCCTGTGAACGCCACCTCGTTGACGGCCATTACATACGTGGCCGGACTGCCTACGGCTTCGATCACAACGTCTACGCCGTAGCCGTCGGTTATCTGCTGTACGCACATGTGCACGTCTTCGGCCATTGTGTTAATCGTGTATGTAGCTCCGGCCTCGCGCGCCAGGGCCAGCTTCTCGTCGTCTATGTCGGCGGCTATCACCGTGGCTCCGCGCAGCGACGCGCGCATGACGGCTCCCATGCCCACCATTCCGCAGCCTATCACCATCACCGTCGTATTGTCGGTTACTTCGGCGCGTGAAACGGCGTGGAAGCCTACGCTCATCGGCTCAATCAGCGCGCACGTGCGGACGTCGATGCCTTCGGCCGGTATTATTTTCTGCCAAGGCAGGGCTACGTATTCACACATCGCCCCCTGGCGTTGCACTCCTAACGTCTCGTTGTGCTCGCAGGCGTTGTAGCGTCCGTTGCGGCATGATGAGCACTTGCCGCAGTTGGTGTAGGGGTTGAGCGTTACGACCATGCCTTTCTTGAACTCGTCGGGCACGCCGCTGCCCACTTCCTCGATCACAGCGCCGACCTCGTGTCCGGGCACTACGGGCATCTTCACCATGGGGTTGCGCCCGAGATAAGTGTTGAGGTCCGAGCCGCAAAAACCTACATACTTGATTTTTACCAACACTTCGCCTGCTTTCAGCTCAGGCTTTTCAATTTCGGCGACTCCTATTTCCATAGGTGTCGTGATACGTACTGCTTTCATTGTTTCTTATTTTGTCGTTATATTGTTTCCCAGTTGCGGGCCTTATGCGTCGTTGTTGTCTTTCTTATAGCCTTTCCATCCGTAATAAGCGCAGAAGGCGAAGCACGCCATTGGCACAAGGTAGGCTACTTGGTACATGTGCTCGTTGATATGCATCACGTAAGCCGTGAGCTGCGGCAGGCATGCGTTGCCTACAATGGCCATTACGAGGAACGCCGAGCCGCTCTTGGTCTGTCCGCCGAGTCCTTGCAGGGCAAGTGAGAACTGCGTGGGGTAGACTATCGACATGAAGAACGATACGGCTATCATTGCGTATAAGCCTACTTGTCCGCCGAATACGCTTATGACGACGCACAGGGCCATGAGCATGAGCGAATAGAACAGCAGCATGTGCTGCGGCTTGAACTTCACCATGAGGGCGGTGCCCACCCATCGGCCTGCGAGGAACGCCAGCATGTATATGCCGAAGAACGTCGTGGCCGTAGCCTCGTCGAGTCCTGCGTACACGCAGCAGTAAACCAGGAAGAGGCTGTTGATGGCCGTCTGTCCGCCGTTGTAGAAGAATTGGGCTATCCC
>CALUIJ010000159.1 GCA_944320675.1 uncultured Prevotella sp. | reverse complement strand
TTGTCCTTTCAGTCTCAGGTAGCGCACGTAGATGTCCGCCGGCACGTACACTCCGGCCAAATGGCCTATGTGCACCCCGCCGTTGGCGTAAGGCAGGGCGGCGGTGACGGTGGTGCGCTTATAGTTCTTAGTTTCTTCCATAATCGTTTTGTTAAATAAGGCAAATGGGACGGATCGGCCCAATTCGGTGCAAAAGTACTGAAAAAAATCGGAAAAGCACCCCGTTGCACCGCATTTTTGCGCTTATCGGCGCAAAATAGGCAAGACGTTGAGCGTCATACTATTCCATGTTTTCCTTAGGCAGTTTAGGGGTTGTTTTCTCCATTTTCTTCTCATTTCCGGCCACACGGCGTTCAATATTCTTAACATCCTCAGCCGCAGGCAGTTTCTCGGGCCTGATACCGCGCTGTCCCAACATCTGCCTTACGCTGGTGTTGTTTTGCACATGCTCGGTCGTAATATTCCCCTCTCCGTACAAGTCCTTATTCTCCACGTTGTAATTTGTCATCTCGGTAGCAAGTTTTTTTAGCTGCTATCGTAAGCGTAGGCAGGAAACCAGAGACTTCACGCTTGGCCCCACTGCCTAATCCGACCATTTTCGTGAGGTCACGAAAATGGTCGTCAACGTCTACACCCTGCGTCTCACACGAATCCACGGCACGCTTCAACGTAACCAAAAAATTCTCCCAACGCGCATAACCCAAAACGGATTGCAGTTCACGGGCAAACCACACTTCCACATCTACCCTCCAATCATCACCGCCTATTGTATGCATTATTCCGTCAAAAGCCTGCTTATAAACATTTATCTTTTGTAAATCCATAATTGTAAACCGTCAATATTCCAATTTACCAATAAAATTTATTAACATGCAAAAACACACAATTTCATCGTCATTCCAACACATTCGGGCAACATTTTCACGCCCTAAGGTCTTAGACGCAAAACCCTGAGTCTCAACCACTTGCGCACAGCCTTGCAAAAGGCCGTCTTTCAGGCCGCAAAAGGTTGCATTTCAGCGTGCGGAAAACGGCATTTCGCGAGACGGGAAACGGCCTTTCATGAAACCGCAGAAACATCCGCCGGGCATAACCGCAGCGCAACCAAAAGAACCGGCGCTGACCGTTGGGCGCCATGCCGTTCGGTGACGTCAAGCCGCCGGGTTGCATGCCCACCAATCAATATCCCATCCCGGGATAATCCGACATATTCTCATCTTCCGCCCGCACACCACATCCGGCAGCGTAGATAACCCCAAATCGGTCATTAGAACGTAATGCCTGAATACATCCATCTTTTAAATGCTCTTCGGTCTGCTTGCGCGTTTCTGTCGGCATCTTGCTTCCCGTCACGTCCCGGCGTAGCCCGCTACGCCTTCGACGGGACGGAAAACAATCCGCCCGACATTAACGCACAATCAAACCAAAGTCTAACGACCGATTTTGGATGAACGGTTTCTGCACGACAAAGCCATGGAAAGTCCTCATCACGAAGCTCCCCATGGCTTTCACGCATAATTATACACAAATTAAAAAATGTCCGTCGGCGTTGGAAATCGGTTCATCAGTGCGCCTTTGCGCGTATGTATGATCACCACTCTTCATACCACCAATCGGGTATTTCCGCATTATCATACTTGTCTGAATCTATCTCACAACTGATCCTGCGATAATGCATGCCTTTATCGTCGAGGTAGAGGCGCAGCACGACGCCTCCGAAATCGTAGACTTTCTCTATTTCATAACGCTCCGTGGCGCAAGGGCCGCTGCCGTCATAGAATGTCACTATTATGGCGTTGCCGTTGACCGTCCATGTCGCGGCGGAGTACAGCCGGCCGTACGTCCGGCCCAATTCCACTGTCCCATCGTCGAGGAGATACGTGATGAAGCCCTGCGCCGAACCCCTGTCCACTTCTTCCCCGTCGAGATATTCAACGTAGTCACAAAACAGCAAGTCTTCACCTTTAATCGCGCTTGCACGACCTCCTTCGTCATCGTCGTCGCTGCACGAAGCGAACGACACCATCGCCAATACTGCGGCGAACAGGATTGGTAAGAATTTAAGTTTGCCCATGATCCGTATTGTTTATTATTAAAGAATGTAAGCCCCACGCCGCTTGTCAGAAGCGGTAGCCGAGCGTTATCGACGTGGTTTTCAACTTAGCGTCTTCAGCTATCTCGGAGAAGTCGCCGCCGTAAGACACGCCGAGCACGAAATTGCTGATGCTCGCCTTCACGCCTATCTGCCATCCCATCTGGAATCGCTTCCAGGCATAGTCCTCGTCGCCGAAATACTTCTCTACGTCGTCCTTGTCGAAGAGGTCGACTTCCTCCTCGCTGTCGCCGTCCTCTTCGTAAGTCATGGTCTCCTTGCCCGTGACGTTGAAACGCAACGTAAGGCCGGCGAACGGCATGAGCGACACCTTGCTGCCGGGTATGTCCCACCGGTAGACAAGGCTGACGGGCACCTTGAACGACAGCATGCTGATCTTGTCCTCAAAACTGTAGTACTCGTCGTCTTCCTCGTCCTTGTACGTGAGATACTGCAGCCCGAGGCCGGCCTCGACGAAGAGAGGCAAGCTCTTCGACACGCTGAACGCATGGTCGTAGCCTACGCTGAATCCCTTGAACGAAAGGGCGTCGTCATCGTCGTCCTTGTATGACATTTTCACAGGGTTGTACTGCACGTAAAACGTGCCCCACCCGTCGGTGGAAGCCGCTGCCTTAGGCGTTGCGGCGGCGGTGTTGGTGAATTGAGCCGACGCAGCCGTACACACCGCGAGCATGGCGGCTACGGCAAAGAATCTGGTTTTCTTCATAGTGTTTGTTTTTTAGGATGATTAGACATTACGATATCAGGTTGTCAGCGCGGCGTGAACGTCATGCGCCACACGTTGGCCGCCGCCGTCGCGCTGCCGCGCTGCGATATGAAATACACTTGGCTGCCGTCGCGGCTCCATACGGGGCTGAGGTCGTCGGCGGCGTGGTATGTGAGTTGCGTCAGCCGGGTGCCGTCGGCGCGCACGGCATATATGTCGGTATTGGCGTATTGCTGCGTACCGTTCATGAGCACGCTGCTGCCCACCACGAGTATCCACTGCCCGTCGGGCGAGAGCGTGGGCGTGGTGAAACTGTGCCTCGGACTGGCCAATATGCACTCCTCGACGCCCGTCTCGTAGTCTATGCGCCATATCTCGCCGCGCCCCTCGGCATTAAGCCTTGCGCAGAGCAGTGTTTTCCCGCCCGGCACGGGGCAAGGATTCATGCCCTTGGAGTAGTTGGCCAGGAAGTTTTCGTCGGGATTGTAGCTCCAAATGCTCACGCCGTTGTTCTCCTGCCGGGCGAAGAATATCATCGTCATGTCGGAAGAGTAAGCAGGCGAGAAGTCGGCGTTAGAGTTGGTTATCTGCCTGCACACGTAGCTGCCCTGTGCCGCAGTGCGGTATATCTGGTTGTAGGCACCGCTCTTCTCGGAGAAGCAGATGTACTGTCCGTCGGGCGAGTAGGCGAAGTCAACCACCGCGCTGCGGTTGGTGCGCTGCACGGAGCTGCCTTGGCGCGTTATGTCCTTCACGAAGATGTTTGTGGTGCCGCCCCGCGCCGATATGTAGGCGAGGCTGCGCCCGTCGGGCGACACGTCGATGATCCTGTTAGAATACCAGTCGACCTGCCCTCCGCGGCGCTTCACCTGCGGCATGCACACATAGTCGTTGTCGGTGGTCACGCATGTCAGGTCGAGCCCCGACTCCTCGTTCACCTGCACCACCGAGTAGTCCACCTGTTGGGCGGCCGCGCCGGCAGGAGCGGCCAAGAGCGGCGCAAGCAACCAGGCGTGTAGTCGTTTTGCGATGTCGAACATATTTTATAATATTGATATTTTTTTGCAAAATTAGCCTGTTTGCGTTGTTTTTCCATAAAAAGCGCGTATCACAAATGATACACTTCCGTATCATGTTTGAGCCACGGCGCACGCGCGGCGGAGGCCGGAGGGCGGACTAACCGTCAAGGCGCTTGTCTACTTCAGCCGACAGCTCCCTGAAGAAGTTGCGCCCGAGCAGCAGCGAAACACGCCGCAGCATGGCGGTGTCGATGCTGCTCTTGCCCATCATGCGGTACACGGCGGCGCGGTTGCAGCCCAACTTCTTGGCCATCCAGCTCACGGTGCGCTCCTGCCTGGCCAGTTCGTCCCTTATGTCTTGCCCTATGTTCATCGGTCAGTCGTTTCGGGCGTACGCCCGTGTACAATCCGCCCGCCCCGGCGCACACCGCGCAAGACGGCGGTTTCCCGGCAAAAAACCTTGCATGCGTTGAAATGTGTATTTCCCATAATTATAAAAAGGTATGCGGCAGCAGGCTCCGTTCTGCCAAATGATAATATTAGTGTGTGTCCGCATACAAAAGAACGTGGAGCCGCACCTGTTGCCCGTCCCACGCTATAAAGGCTCTCGCATTGCCCAGTTTGTCGGAACGAGCAACGCCGGAAGCCCCACGCCGATGTCAATATATACAATACGCCCTATGCGCCCGCCGTCCTTACGCTAAGGTAAAGGCGGCATGGCACAATGAGGGCTGTCCATCAACATCCCTATGGGGCGTTCACGTTGCCTTGTCATTGACAAACTTTAGCGAACTTGCGAGATTCTTATAGCGTCAAGACCAAAGCGCCAGTAAACGCCTTTATGTATGAAAACGCCCCCGCCACAACTTCTTTTGCGCGCTTGCAACGCGCTACGGCGTGGGGAGACATTGCAAATGTACGGCTTTTTCCGGTTGAAGCCTTATCTTAATAAATAAAACTTTGTTAAAAGCATGAATATTTCCCACGCAAGATGTCCGTATACTAAAGCAACGCCGTATGCTTATGAACAACGAGCAGAAACACGAGAACTGCGCCAACAAAAGAACAACCCATTGATTATCAACAAATTACGCATCCGCCAACAATAGGTGGCCTTTCGGCCTGCAAAAGGCGACGTTTTACACGCCGAAAGGCCGTCTTCCGCAAGGCAATATGCCGTAAGTGGTTTAACGGCCGTACGGCCCGGCCTTAAGACAGCCCGACAAGCCAGTAACCCCGGGTTATACAAATAAACGTAAATATCGCCTAATAATGTTACAAATGTTGTATTTTTCCTAATTAATATGTAACTTCGCAAGTTGAAGCGATGAAACACTTTGCTTATATCATAACATGCCTGCTGGCTGCGCTGGCAGCCCAGTCGTGCGGCGGAGGCGGCGCGGAGGGCACGGTGCGCTCGGTGTACTACTGGAGCACGGTGCTCGACGTAGACAGTGCCAAGCGCGGCTTCATCGAGCGCCACGGCGTGGAGAGGATGTACGTAAGGTACTTCGACGT
>CALUIJ010000158.1 GCA_944320675.1 uncultured Prevotella sp. | reverse complement strand
ACCAACGACCCCGAGATTACAAATCACGTGCTCTGGCCAACTGAGCTAAAGAGGCAAGCAAAGCAGCCGTCAGGCGCTTGTTTGTAAGGACGTGTCCTAAAACGGCTGCAAAGATAGGCATAAATTTCGAACCGCCAAAACTTTTGGCGATTTTTTTTAATTATTCCTCAATTTTTCCTTGAATTTCACCAATTGCACCCTCATTGAGTCGACACAAAGGTCGATACCTTCCTCGAAAGTGTCACATGTCTTCTCAACGAAAAGACGCGATCCGGGCACCGTCACGGTCATGCTTGTTTCCTTGTTCAACGCAGTGGCAGGCTTCACAACCTTAAGTCCCACCTCCACGGTCTGAATATCTTCGTAAGATTTTTCCAGCTTGGACACTTTCTTCTCGATGAAAGCCTTCAACTGATCTGTAGCGTCAAAATTGATTGACTGGATTCTAATTTCCATAGTTCCTCCTATTTTTTATAAGGTTAATTAAAGGTCTCGGCCAGTCCTGCCAAATCCTTGCCGATTTTATTCTCGCAGCGGGCTTGCCGGTGGCCGCCGAGGCGGCCGGGCAATCGACAGGGCCCGACAATCACGCCCTGGGATGGGCCGATTCGTAAACTTTCTTAAGTTGCTCAAACGTAGTATGCGTGTAAATCTCAGTCGTGGTGAGCTTGCTGTGCCCCAGCAGCTTCTTCACGCTTTCAAGCCCGGCTCCGTTGTTAAGCATCGCCGTGGCGAACGTGTGCCTCAACACGTGTGGGCTGCGTTTCTTCAACGAGCAGACGCTACCCAGCCGAGCCCTGACCTCGCGGCGCACGTGGCAGTAATTATCGCGCAGGCCTTTGCTGTTGAGGAACAGCGCGGGCGACTTTCCCACCACTTCCTTGTCGCGCAAGTCCATGTATGCGGCCAAGGCGTCGCGCAGTTCGCTCCCGAACGGTATGACGCGCTGCTTGTCCCTCTTGCCTGTTACTTTCAGTTGGCACACCTGCAAGTCTACATCCGCGTCGTCAAGCCCCAAGAGCTCTGAAATACGCACGCCAGTCTCATACAGCGTCATTATAATGGTACGCGTGCGTACATCCTCATACCGATGCATGTCCCATACGCTCTCGTCCAACAGCGTGTCGATATCCTTCTCCCTAACGAACTGCGGCAGCGGCCTTTCCTTTTTCGGCCCCTTTATGCCGTGGGCGGGATCAGAAGCGACGAAGCCGCGCGCCAATGCGTAGCGATAAAAGGAACGCACCGCGCTCAACCGCCTGTTAACGGACGTGGCGGTATTTCCCCTGTCCATCATGTTGTCCACCCAATCGCGGATGATGTCAGAATCCACCGTTTCCCACGTAAGACCGGCATCCAAGCTTTTAAAGAACGACTCGAACCCCCTCAGGTCGTCGCCGTATTCCCCAACTGTCCTCTTGGAATAATTCCGCTCGGACTCGAGGTAGTCCAAAAATTCGGTCACTTTCATAAAGCCGTTGCCTTAAACTGTAATTCGGCAACGAATTTACGAAAATAAAACCAAACCACCAAATTTTTCGCCACATTTTCTTTCACTATAACGTTTAGCCCCGATCACGCCCGACCGGAAGCCTCAAAAAAAAGGACAAAAGCCCGAGGCCCGCTTCCGCCCAATCCGACTATAGAAAAAGTACAAGCCATAACGCCGCAACTCCAACCCGAATACGCCCGAACCAACGCCGAAACGCCGCACCATATCATACTATGATTACTAAATATAAAAAGGGGATGTGGCACAGGCATACCGTACACATCCCCTAAAAGTTTATAATATTTGCCGCACACGCTCCTCCGCATACAAATATATGCGGCCACAAACGGCTGTATGCAACCTAACTATCCATTCATTTATCCGTCCGCAGAAAGAACGCCCTGCTACGCACTATTATTCCTCAGCAGTCCTGAGCTTCTGTACGTAAATGGCGCGTTGCATCTTAAGCCTCTTGATGACAGACGGCTTGTCGTACTGCTGACGAGCGCGGAGCTCCTTAACTACGCCTGTCTTCTCGAATTTCCTCTTAAACTTCTTCAATGCTCTTTCGATGTTCTCGCCATCCTTAACTGGTACAATAATCATTTTTTGTCCTTAATTTTTTATATGTTAAACTTATTTTTAATTCGATGCTTTCATTAGCGGCTGCAAAGTTACATCTTATTTTTCTGATTTGCAAAATATTAGGAAGTTTTTTCAACAAACATATTTTAAAATTCATGCTTCAAAATAAAAAAATGACAAGCCGGAGCGCAAACCGCCCCAAGCATGCGGCAGGCTTACGCTATCCGCTTGGCTTTAATCCTCGACTTCATTGTCCTCAGCGCGCCGTCCGTCAGGCACATTATGCGCTGTATGTCAGACTCGCCACGCTCCATGTCGACCAAAAGCAGATAGAATATGTTGGTAGACGAAAGGCGGCTGTAGTCGTTCTCGGCCGAGGCCACGGCCGCGGCGTGGTTCAGTCGGTAGAACTCTATGAACTCGTCGAAGTCCTTCTTCTTCCACATTGCGGTAGTGCCGCCGCCGGCTATATCGTCGTAAAGGCGCTGCCCGCCGCCGAGCACAGCCGCCTGGCCATCCCTCAGCGTGCGTATCTTGCGCTTCAGCTCGCGCACCTTGTCGGCATGGCCGGCGTCCTGCTTCTCCAGCTCGCTTATCCTCGCCGTATATTCGGCTATCAGGCGGTTGCCCTCCGTTATGGTGCGCTTCGCCCTGTTGATGCGCTTACGGTAATACGCCACGATAGCCAATACAATCAGCACCACAGCCGCAAGCACCATCGCGCCTACCGCCACGGCGCGGCGGCCCACGTCCGCCTTATACCGCTCCTGCTCATAGCCGTGCTGGGCCGACACGGCCTCCTCGGTTTTCATTCCACGCCGGATGCTGTCCTGCATGGCCTGCGCCGACTTATAATAACGGGCTGACTCCGAGAAGAGGCCGTTCCTTTCGGCCTCCTCGGCTCTAAACTGCAATATCTCGGCCTTTTCCTCTGCCGACGCTTCAGGCCAAGCAACATTGAACAAGGAATCACCCTCGACGGCATCGTCCAACATGTAACAAGTCTTGGCGAGATTTATACGAGAGTTTGGATCTGGCAATAAAACTAAAGCCTGCCTAAAAGCGAATCCGCTTTCCTATACATTTTATTATCATAATAAATAACACCTATATTAGTCAACAACACTGAACGGAATTCACGCCCCTCTACCTTATTTATATAAGGAAGCGTTTTATCAAGATAAAATTCTGCACTATCCTTACGTCCAATTTGATAAAAACACAAAGCCAAACTATTATAAGCACCACACAGCCAAGGAATATTATCGTTCTCTATAGCGCAATTTAAAGACTTTCTTGCATATTCAAATGCAGCTTGGTTGGCACCTAAATAAATATTTATAAGTGACATGTTGTTGCAAATAAGATGACGGAGCCACGGTATGTTCGCCTTAAGTTCCGCATCCTCCGCCATCTTAATGAAATGCAAAGCTTCTTTAACGCGATCTTTAAACAACAACGTACCACCTTTGTAATAACAGGAACGCGCAAAATAAGCACAATCATCGTTGCTTTTAAAATAATCAATACAGAAATCTATCAAGGAATCCGTTTCAGATACTTTATCCAACACAAAATCATTTTGGAATTTTAACAAATAGAACAAAGCCCTATCCCTCTCATCTGACAAGTCTTTATCTTTTATACCGCAAAGTACCTTCCCGGCAAGTTCGTTCTCGCCTGCGTATATCAAACTATCTATATATTCAAACCTCGCCTGCATTTCGCTCTTAGGTGAGTTGCAACAAGTAAGAAATAGAAAGACTACAATGTATATTATTACAAATCTCATAAATTCAGTTTTCTCATGCAAAAGTAACAAAATTCTCAAAGTTACACAAACCACAATAGTAATTTGGGCTGTTACAGTGTTACAATTTTATGTTACATTTATTCATAACCATCTGAAAATCAACACTTATATTGCGACAACGCCTCCAAAAAACATTCTCAGAAATTTTGTTCGTCGACATCAACCATTTAACTTTGCAACACGAATCACATCCACACGGATTGATTTAAAACAAGAATATTAACAATTAAACATTGCAATCTTAACAACAGGACAAAAAAACACCACAGTCATGAACACAGTTAAAAGATTATTGGCTGTCATACCGTTCCTGCTTATCGGGATCACGGTCATGGCGCAAAACGCAGGCAACAAAAGTTACACGGCAAAAGGAAACAACACAACGGCTTTCGCCCAAAGGCTGTACGGGCACATCGGCTTCGGCGCAGGCACGAAACACGACGGCATGACGCCGGCTGAGTTCTCGGCCGACCTCGGCTACCGCTTCATACCGCGCATGTACGCCTACTTCCACGCCGGCGGACTTTACGGCCTTTACGACAAGGATCACGGACGCGCGTACACTAAGAGCACGGCCATAGGCGGCGGTCTCGGCTACACGTTGCTTAAGACCGGCGACGGAGCTTTCTCGATGGACCTGCGCGGCACGGTGGCCGCCGGCGTTGGCAACGCCGACTGGAAGCATACGTCGTATGACGCGGCGCTTATGTTCCGCGTAGGGCGCGGCATCAAGATGGACGTAAGCCTCGGCTACCGGCACGTAACGTCGCACACGGCGGGCATCGGCTCGTACAACGGACTTGCGTGTACGCTCGGCTTCGGCTTTTGACAAGAATATTACTTACGAAAACCACACCGCCGGGACTTCACGCCGTTACGCCTTTAGCTCTTTCAGCGTAACGAATGAAGCCCCGGCATCATTGTGCCCCAACCGTCAAGTCCACGCCGCTGCGGTCAATACTTGCGGTCTTGCAGGTTGATACCTTTCTGTATGTCTTTCATTATACCGTTGTCGAGCTTTATCTTCTTCTCGACGTTCTTACGCAGGGTCCACCTGAGCAGGAAGAACGGATGGAACACCTCGCGCTTGTCTACCATGTGCAGCTCATACCCGTCGTCGATGACGCGCGTGCGCGCCTTCGAGTATTTTATCACGGAGTTAGTCCCCACCGACAAGCTGAGGTTGGGCGTACACTGGTAAGACACGAGCACGTAGCTCGTAGGCGTAAGGTTGCGCGTGGCGGAAATGTTGGTGAACGAATAGTTGGCGTAACCGGCCTTGGCGTAGAGCGTCCACCGTCCGAGCGACTGGATGGTGTAGGCGCTGACGCTGAAACTCTTCTTGGCCTTCATGCCGGGGAAATACTCGAACCACTGCTCGAACGACGCGCCGGCTTTCGTGGCGGCGCTGCGGTTGCCGGCCGAACAGTTGAGCGTGAAGTTGGAATAACGCCCGAGGTTGGCGTAGGTCGACGTATATACGCCGTCGCCGTCGGTATAGCCCACGGTCTCGAACCTGTCGCTGATATAAGTATAGTCCACCCCGGCGTTGGCGTAGAAGCCGTTGCGGTAGAACGAATACCTCAGGGCGGCGCCCTGCGTGTTCTGCGGCTTAAGGTAAGGATTGCCGACGTTGCGGCGGAGCGAGTCGGTCGACGTGTCGTAAGGATTGAGCATGGACACCTGCGGCGGGGCCGAGTTGGAATTATACTGCCCTGAGAGCGAGCCGCCGCGGCCGAAGTCGTAAACCACCGTCGCCACGCCGTAGGGGCGCGCATAGCGGTCGAACACTCCGGCCGACGTGCGCCATATACCCTCGTAGCCGGCCGACAGCATGAAAAGGAATCCGGCCAAGCGCCCGCTCAGCGTGGCGTAGACGAACTCGTTCCACTCCTTGTGGCGGTAGACGGGATTGGCTGAGAACACGTCCGTCAGTTTGTCGTAAGTATATGTCGTAGAGTTGCCTGCCGAGAAAGCCGTGTTGTCGTTGACGTCCCACGAGAAGTCGGCCGACTGCGAGAGGGTGGTCCTGCGCGTCCTGAAGTCGGAGGCGTCCTCCCACACCTGCGCCGGATAGGCGTCGCGGCTGTCGGTCTCAAGGCGGTTGTAGTTATACGTGCCCGAAAGGTAGTTCTCAAAGTCCATCCTGTCGTTTATCATACGGCGGTAGAACAGCGTGCCGGCGTAAACCGTCGACCGGCTGTCGCCGACGTAGCGGGTGGTCAGGCCGTTGCCGGCCGAAGCACCGGCGGCATAGCCGTCAAACGTACCCGTGCCGCGGGCCTTGGAGTGCTGCCGGCCGTTGTCGCCCTGGAAGTAGGCTGCCAGATAGTCTTTCTCAGTGGGGCGGTATTTCAGCATGGCGGTATAGTCCCACAGCGTGCTGCGCCGCTCGGTCCTTGTCGATACGCTTTTTACGTAGCTGTCGCTTACGGTCCTGACGTCGCGGTAAGACTTCTGCCCGTGGGTAAGCTCGGGGCCGAAGTCCATGTAGAACGAGAGCTTGTCGTTGCCGACCTCCAACTTTCCCCACGTAGAGCTGAAATAAGCGGGGAAGTCGTTGCGCAGTCCGTACTCGTAAAACGTGTACACCGCCCTTTGCGGCTTCAGGCGTATGTTGAGTATTTTCTTCACGCCCATGCGTATGTAGCGTGCGCTCACAACGTCGTTAATCTCAACATAGTCAATACGTTTAGGGTCTATCGGAGCAATGCCCGAGTTGATCATCACGCCGTCAACGAGCACCATCAGCGGCTGGCCGTCAACCGAGGCTACCGACTGCGTTACGCTGTTGCTTATAAGGTCGGGTATCTCCTGCAATGCCTTGAACGGGTCGCCGCACTCCCTCGCCGCCTTCGACAGGTAATATATGTGCCCCGTGGCCGTGGTCACCCTCGGGCGTTCAGCCTCGACGGTAAGCGTGTCGAGCACGTGCGCGTCTTCCGTAAGGGCGAAGTCGGCCTCCATGTCGCCCTCTATGTCAAGGCTGCGGGCCTCGGGCGCGTAGCCGAGCATAGACACCTCCGCCTTATACTCTCCCGGTTCAATGCCGCTTATCTCATACCGTCCGTCGGCTCCGGCCTGGGCGAAAGCCGCCATGGCGCTGCCGGTCGACAATATTACCTGAGCCCCCTGCAGGGGCTTGCCCCCGGCGTCGGTCACCGTTCCGCCCAAACGCGCCTGCGGATATACGGCGGTTACGGTGCAAAGCATCGACATTATAAGCAAAAACTTCTTCATAATAACAGATATTTAGGTTCAACCATGCAAATATAATAAAAAGACACAAAGAATAATGACAAATCCATCTGTTTTTTATAAAATTCATCTAAAGTTAAATGACTTACGCTGTCGTTCTTTTTTATATGAAAACATAAAGCACGGCGACAGCAGCTAAAATCTTCTTTATATCCATAGGCATTCCGTTTTTCGATTTTTTGCAAATCTACAAAAAGGCGGATATGGTTCAAAAGATTTCAGCTTACAAAAAACTTACAAATGAACAAAATCAGTGATAAAAACTTACATTTAGCTTACATAAATCCGTGTAACTATCTTATAATGAGCGGATAAAGTCATCAAACCTTTTCGGAGACCCGGGTTCATTGAAAAATTTTTCACACAGTCGCCGTCTTGCGGCCGTCACGGCCATAGGAGTGTGACAAGTAAGCATAGCTATTTCTTTTACCTTAAAATCGATCTTTATCAGCATGCAGACCCTAAGCTCGAAGTCGCTAACGCGGTGTATTTCGGTTATGCGCCGAGTGAAATCGTCATAATGAATGTCTATTACATTACGAAGTTCCGCCCATTCGTTATCTGACACGCTCTTGCCCGTAACCAATTTTCCTTTCAGCTTCTTATAGGTACTTGACTCTTGCATAGCTTGTTTCGCCCCATCGCTGCTTTCTATTTTTCGTGTTTCCTCTTGCCTTATTACTTCGTTTTTCCCATCACACGGTTCAGTTAAAAGTTCAGAATCAGGGGACAGGTTGGAATTCCCATCCATAACCTCAATGTCATAACACTTTTTCCGCCTGTAATTCCTACGCCACCTAAAATAGGTTACAAGTGAGAACACTAAAACGCCCACCAAAAAGAGCACAATTATAGAATTGCGCTGCCAGGTTACATGGTTTATTTTCTTTTCTGTATTCCTTATATTATACTTTGCGTCAATATCAGCAACAGCCTCTGTGGCCCTTATGTCTTGAACAGAATCAGAATAAGCCTTGAAAAGGTTCATGTAATAGATGCCTTTTTCACTATCCTCTTTATATTTTGAATAATAATTGGCAAGGCCGAGACAAGCTTCACGCTTTGCATAAACATCATTTATTTCTCCAAGCTTGTAGTAATAAAAAGCCGATGAATCTTCATACCCAAGTTTAGCATATATCCTTGCGAAATTCGTATATATAGCTTTTGCATTTAACGAATCAATTCCAACTTTAGCCGCAACTATATAGTCCTTTGCCTTATTTACATTGCCTTTTGTCATATAACAACCAGCTATATGAATATATAATCCGATTATTCGCTTTTTGTTTTTAACAATTTTCGCCAAGCGCAGAGCCTCATCAAAGAACAGTAAAGCCTTATCATAATCCTTAATAGTCAAATACACGTCACCCTTGTCGCGCAGACTAAAAATGATTCCGCACGTATCTTTCCGCTCCACACTATATTCATACGCCTTGTCAAACTCCCTCATAGCCGCAGCGTACAAATCCTGCCGGATAAGGAGATAGCCCTTTTGGCTGTGCAGGTTGCCCTCGAACGGGTAACGGTAGGGCGTCTCGGCCAAGGCGTTCTCGGCCTTTTGGAAATACGACAAGGCCTTAACCGCATTGTTAAGGTCGCGGTAAACGCGGCCGGCGTAATAATACGCGACGGGCAGCAGGCGCCTGTCGCCGTCATGCTCGTAATAGTCGACGAGGCTTAGGATAACCGAATCCGACGTATGGCGTACGTATGCCTTGTCGCGGGCCTTGACCGTCAACAGACCGTAATACATGCGCTCGGCCTCCGGGGCCGAGGCCATGGCGGCCGCCATGCCGCCGAGCTGCCGCAAGGCACTGTCGGGACGGCTGTCGGCCAGGCTGTCTATCCGGGAGAGCACGGCCAGGCTGTCTATCCGGGAGAGCACGGCCATGCCGCCGCCCCTGCCGCCGCAGGACAAGACGGCGACGGCGGCTATAACGACGAAAAGCCAAAAGGATGGAGACTTCATGCTGCAAAGGTATGAAATTTAATCCAAACAAGATTACCGGCAATATGAAAAAACACACACGCACGCCGCCGTCACGGCACAAGACGCAACGGGAAGATTGCCTGCCGGCGTGCAAAAGGTCGGCTTTCAGGGTTCATCCGCAAACCTTTTGGATGTGTGTATGATACGACATATAACAAACATCCCCTTTCAATCCAAACGGTTGGTAACTGTCATGCCGCACCCCGATGCGGCATCCAGTGTGTACGGCAACGTTG
>CALUIJ010000157.1 GCA_944320675.1 uncultured Prevotella sp. | reverse complement strand
ACAAACTTCCGCCCACGCAAAGGGAAATGTATGCCGAATATTTGAAATTATTGAATGAGTTCTGTTACGGTGAAGAGATGACATTGTATAAGAAAGAACCCTGTTTTGCGAATAAGGCATGTAACATGTCTGAAGTTGGTAAGGATTTTATATTAACGGTGGCGGACTTAGTGAGCAAGATGTCGGAAACCGAGCGCAACCCGAGGCGCAGGTATGGTTATTCGGCGGTATGTGAAATGATGGCCAAACTTGTCGGTATTGAAAAATCTGAAAGGACGTATGAAATGCGTATGAAATACGCTGAGATTTTATATGACTTTTCTTTAAACAACAACCTTTCAGCCCGTAATGTCGAAGATTTTATGGATTTTATCATTAAATTGCCGGAAAACGAAGGGACTAACGAGTTGAAAAATATAGTCACAATCCTTTCAAAATATAAAAGAATCAACGTTGTGAAGGATTTGGACGATGAACTTATCAAATATTTTAAAACGTCGCCGTCGCCGATTGAAAGGAACTTGGCGCGACTTGTATTGTCAGGTAACTTATTACCTAACGGGGCGTTTCAGATGCAAGGCAACGTGTTGGACGAAATAGGAAAGACCATAAACGTAGATATTATAAAGCCTGAAAGATTTAGGATTGACGGCGATGAAAGCGACGTATTGGAATTTAAGACGTCGCTCGTTTTTCCGCCTAACAATGGAGGGCGTGTAAACGCCGAAGAACAATCGGGCAACATCTTGCGCGTAATACTTGCTATGATGAATGCCAAAGGCGGTGTGTTGTATATCGGTGTAAACGACGAGGGGGTTGTTACCGGACTTCATAACGACTTGGAATATTTCGGCTACGGACAGCAATATAACGAGAAGACGGCGATGGATAGGTTTATGAATTATTTCAGTTGCAAGTTGAAAAGCAGGATTGGGGCTGAAAACGCTTCGGTGTTCAATTTCTCCTTTGAAAGTTTTGAGGACTACCGTGTGTTCAAGGTAGAGATACCCGTTATCCATATCGAGGGTAACGACTTGTATCGTGTCGGGAATACCGTTCAAAAAGGACAGCCGAGAAAATCCAAATAGGTACGGACGTAAACGGATATTCATATAATCGTTTCGTCATACGTTGGAAATAAGTGGCGTTTTTGCATTATGAAACGTAACCTTTTACACTGCGTTTTGCCGTCTTTTACACTATGGTTCACGGCAAAACGCAGTGCGGATGTTTTTCGGATATAATCTCCGCCAGCGTTTCGTGATGTTGCGTATGTGGTTGAATGTCAATCCGTTGGCGGCCGACCGGCGGATACGCCGTCTGCCTCAAGATATGTTACGGTTGTTTGTTTGTCGTTAAAATTACCTTCACAATGTCACATGCGGCCGTAAAACGCTCAACATCAGTTGTTTAACGTGTGACATTAAGGCGGATGCGTTGTCACCACATTCACGTTGCTTGTCAACTTGCCGTCAACCGGTGTGGTGACGATTGGTGAATGTCGGCCGCTTTCAATGTCACGCCTTAAGCAGTTAATCATCAATGGAATAGCGCTTGATGTGACATTGTGACAATAAACATACGTGAAATTTCTTATACGGAACAGGCGTGTTGATAACATTAAAGGCTGGCAGACGCAGTGGCATTTCTTAGCGTCTGCCAACCTTAATGTTGTTGGTTGTCAATGCTGTGAGGCGGAAACCGGCGGATGACTGATGAGGGGCATCGTGCCTATTTATTCCGTCAGTCTTGGAAGTAGACCCGTTTCACTCTTCCGCTGATGCTGGTCAGCACCTCGTATGGTATCGTCCCTATGGCGTCGGAGAGTACTGTTACCGGCAAGTTGTCACCGAAGATCTCTACTGCGTCGCCCTCCTTGCAATCAATGCCGGTTACGTCGATCATGGCGACATCCATGCAAATGTTGCCGACGTAAGGTGCTTTCCTGCCGTTCACAAGGCAATAACAGCGGCCGCAACCGAGACGGCGGTTCAGTCCGTCGGCATAACCTATCGGAATTGCAGCGATAAGGCTGTCGCGTGTCAATACGCCCTTGCGGCTGTAGCCGACGGTTTCGTCCTTCGGGACGGAATGTATCTGAAGGATTGTCGTCTTCAGCGTGCAAACATTATTTATGACGGAATTGTCGCGGCTGTCTATACCGTAAAGCCCAAGGCCGAGGCGGCACATGTCAAGCTGGCGCTCGGGGAAATGCTCTATGCCGGCCGAATTGTCCATGTGCCGTATTATCTTGTGGCTGAACGCCGACTGAAGCTTGTCGCTGCCTTCCTTGAACAGGGCGAACTGCCGTGCCGAGAAATTGTCGAAGTCGTCACTGTCAGACCCTACGAAGTGCGAGAATACCGAGCGCGGCATCACCGCATTCTGCTGTTTCAGGCGGCGTATAAGTTCGTCCATATCCGTCTCAGGATTGAAGCCAAGGCGGTGCATGCCCGTATCGAGCTTTATATGTACAGGATAACCGGTAATGCCTTCATGCCTGGCGGCCCTTACCAATGCGTCGAGCAGGCGGAAGCTGTAAACCTCAGGCTCGAGGTCGTAGTCGAACATTGTCTTGAAAGCCGTCATTTCGGGATTCATTATCATTATGTTCGACGTTATCCCGTTCTTGCGCAGCGTAACGCCTTCGTCGGCGACGGCGACGGCAAGATAGTCGACGCGGTGGTCTTGCAACGTCTTGGCCACCTCCACCGCTCCGGCCCCGTAGGCGTCGGCTTTCACCATGCACACTATTTTCGTGGCCGGCTTCATGAACGAGCGGAAATGGTTCAAGTTTTTCACAACCGCGCCGAGGTTAACCTCGAGTATCGTCTCGTGCACTTTCTGCTCGAGAAGCTCCGACAGGTTGTCGAAACTGAAACGCCGCGCGCCTTTCAGCAAAATGACTTCGTCGTGAAGCGAAGCGAACACCTTATCGGCAATAAACCCGCGGCAGTCAGCGAAGAAATACTTTTCCTGAATGTCTATCACTCCGGCATTGGCACTGATTTCGGGGCCGATGCCTATCAGCTTCTGCACGCCGCGCGTCTTCGCGAGGTCAGACACCTCTTTATATAAAGCGGCCCCGTCCATCCCGCTCTGGTAGATGTCGCTTAATATCAGCGTGCGCTTACGCCCGGCATGGTCTGGCCGACGGCTCATGAAGTCGAGGGCTATGTCGAGCGAATTAATGTCAGAATTATAAGAATCGTTTATAAGCGTGCATCCGCGCTGTCCCTGTTTCACCTCGAGACGCATGGCCACCGGCTCCAGCGCAGGCATGCGTCCGGCCACTTGCCCGGCCGTCAGGCCGAGATGCAAGGCTATCGCGGCGCATACCACGGAATTGGCAACCGAAGCCTCGTCGATGAACGGCAGAGTATAACTGCCTTCGGAGCCGTAGAACACGTAGTCGACGGTGGTGTTAATGCCGTCTTTTTCGACCGACCTTACAAACATCCCGGCCGACCTGTCTTTCATCGACCACGCTATACGTTCGCCCTTATAACCGGAACTTTCAACGCAACGCCTTACCGTCTCGTCGTCGAGCGGATACACGATGGCCTTCGTGTCGTGGAAAAGCTTCAGCTTCTCCAAGCATTTCTCTTCCATTGAAGAGAAGTTCTCCTGATGGGCCGCGCCAAGGTTTGTCAGCACTCCCACCGTAGGCTGTATGATATCGTGCAACGCCTGCATCTCCCCTTTCCGGCTGATGCCCGCCTCGAACACGCCTACCTCGGTGCGCTCGTCAAGAAGCCAGACCGACAGCGGCACGCCTATCTGCGAATTATAGCTGCGCGGACTGCGCGTTACGACCATCGAAGGCGACAGCAGCTGGTACAGCCATTCCTTTACCACGGTCTTGCCGTTGCTGCCGGTAATGCCTACGACCGGTATGTCGAACTCGTCGCGGTGGCGCTCGGCGAGCCGCTGCAAGGCCTCAACGCCGCGCGGCACCTTTAGGAAGTTGGCATCGGCGTAAGCCGTGCCATGCTCTTGTGGTAGTTGTTCGACTACGAAATTCCTCACGCCGCGGCGGTAAAGATCGGCTATATACTTGTGGCCGTCGTTACGCTCAGAGCGTATCGCAAAAAACAATGTCTCTTCGGGGAAGCATACGCTGCGGCTGTCGGTAAGTATCCACCTGACGCCGCCCTCGGCCGTACCATACCGGCGCGCGCCTATGAGGGTTGTCACTTTTTCAATAGAATAAAGCATAATTATCTTTTTATCGGCAGGCAAGCAGCCTGTAAACAAGCAGCCAATGAGGCAGGCCTTGCCTGCGGTCGCCCGCCATGAAACTATTTACAGCACAAAGTTCGGATATTTTTCCGAAAGAGCCTTAACTTTTAACATTGTTTTATTCATAAATTCCTTATACTCCGCCGACTCCGGATTGAAAGGCTTATGGCCGAGAGCCTCCTTCACCGGCCGCCACTCTTCGATGAAGCGTTTCGCCGCCGGTGAGAAATACGCGTCGGAAAACACCTCCCATATATATTCCACGGCCTGGGCCGACGGATGGAGCATGTCGGGGGCGTAAAAACGGTAATCGCGCAACTCGTCGTTAACTATCTCATACGCTGGGAAATAGCTCACCGTGCCCGGGCGCATGCCGACAAGCCTGTCGGCCGCGAGCAGCAGCACCGCCTTAGACAGCGCGCTGCCGTGGTAGCCATACTTGGCGTAGCGTATCGGGCTGACCGTGACAACCACCTTCACGCCGTTACGCCTGCCGGCCAACACGCCTACGGCCTCGTCAAGGTAGCCCACGCACTCGTCGACCGTCAGCACGCGCTCGGTGAACAGCCGCTGGGGGCGTTTGGCGCAGTTGTCTACAATCTCGCCCGTCTCGTTCAACACGTACACGTGGTTGGTGCCGAGCGTGAACAACGCCACCCCCGGTGCCGCCCCGCAACGCCTCACCGTATGAAGTATGCTTGCCGGATTATACATCACCCCGTAAGGATTCACCGTGGCACGGAACTTCTCCTCCTTGAACCTGCGCCCGATATTGTCGGCGAAACATGAGCCTACGAACAGCATCTCCTCGCAAGGCCCTATCTCGAAATCCGGTTTGTCTATCGTTACTTTCGTCCTGAACTGCATCTGCAACACGTCTTTTTACATCAAGGATCATATCGGCCGACGCCGCTTATCCGACGGCAAAGATACTGACTTTTCTCCATATTCCGGCCAGGTTAAGGCCTTTGTTTTTACGGCATGCGCATAAATTACGGCCGACGTTGCGCCAGGATAAACAAAACCTACGGCGTGACGCACAAAAAGCAAAATTCCGTAAAAACATTGAAGAAAACGAAACAATAATATTAAAATATCGTAACTTTGCCCCGACTTAATTATTTTTCAAACCAATAAAACTATAACAATGATGAAACAATTCATTCTTACAGCAGCTGCATTCCTATGCATGGCTGGCCCGACCGCCAATGCGGACGACGGCACCGACTGGCCCGACATCCCCTTGCTGAGCATCACGACCGAGGACGGGGCGTTCCCCACTTGCGAAATTGTGTATCCGCCGGAGGGATGCGTCGGTACGGGCATCGAGGCCGAGTATGTAAAAGGCAGGCTTGTCATGACATTAAGGAAAGACACTTTGTACGACTCTGGCGAATACGTAAAAGACGAGTCGGGAATGAGAGTCAAGATCAGGGGCAACAGCACCGGCGCGTCGGAAGGCCAGAAGCCGTATAAGATAAAGCTGTCTAAAAAGTTCGACATGCTGTGCCGTGGAGACGAGGATTATAAGGAGAAAGACTGGAATCTGCTGAAAATCAGCACATGGAACCCGGGCTTCGACGGAGCCGAGAGCAACTTCCTTACGGCGCTGGGCTTCATCGTCAGCAAGGCCGTCGGCATGGAATGGACTCCGGGATACAAGTTTGTCAACTTAGTGATGAACGACAAATACATGGGTATGTATTATCTTACCGACGCGGTCGGGCGCGGCGACAAGAGGGTTGACATCAAGAAGAGCGGCTACCTCATCGAAAACGACGCCTACTGGTGGAAGGAGGACGCTTACTTCAAGACCGGCAAACAGGCCGTGATGTTCGGCTATACGTTCAAGTACCCCGACTCTGACGACGTTGACGAACCGACGACGCTGAACATACAAAACTATCTGAACGAGTTCGAGGAATTGCTTTCCGACGAAAACGGCGACGTGGCCGAATACATCGACTTGCCTATGTTCGCAAGATGGATCATCGCCCACGACGTACTCAATTCAGCCGACGAGGCCGGAACGAACATGTATGTCTATAAGAACGACTTCGACGAGGCCGACCCTACATCCTCAAAACTGAAGATGGGGCCGCTGTGGGATTTCGACTCAGCCTTCAAGAATCCCGACGACGCCGGCAAATGGAGCAAGCTGCACGAGTCTTCATACTTCTATTACGCGGAGCTGTTCAAGCATGAAGATTTCAGAAAGGCGTACACGGACGCTTGGGCGGAAATAAAGCCGGGACTTCTCGACAACGTGAAGGCAGGCTTCAACGAGCTTAAGAACGCTTACGGCCCAAGCATCGACGAAAGCATGGAATTGCACAAGACGGCATACCCGGCCGAATGCCAAAGGAGCCTGCAGGCGCAGGCCGACGAGCTGACCGCGAAAATAAGTGAAAGGATCAGCGACATCGACATGCTGACAGGGCAATACGTTACCGGCATCGGCGGCATCGAAACGGCAAGCGGCAAAGCGCAAGTAGTACGCATATTCGACATATACGGAACCGAATGCAGCACGAAAGACATCGAGAGCCTGCCAAAAGGCGTCTACATAAAGCTGTACGGCGACGGCACGGCCAAGAAAGTATTGAAAAGACAGTGATTTATTATCCCCTACGTGAGTCCGGCGTAAGAACCGTCACCCAGAAGTCCGACCTTAATTTATTTTTCGGCAGTGATTCTTATGCCTGACTCTCTTTGTCCCAACTCCCATTAAGACCCATGAAACGCTAAAGGCAAATTGCAACCAAAAAACGCCGGAAACATTTCATTATGTCAGAGCGCGAATGTCAATGATTTCCGTTGAAATAGGAATCGGCAAAGCGTCATGCCGCCGTCCTCACCGCGGCATCCCGGCATTTCCGTCACGAGAAGCAACGGCTTAAGCCGCAAAAGACAAGCTTTTGCGCCGCAGAACACGGCCGCTTGCATGCGTAAAAGGGGCATACGGCCATGCGAAAGCTTATGTTTTACCCCACGAAAACGGCATTTCCTCCGATTCCCAGCATGTTTTTATTGCGCACTGACGGCCGTACCGGCCGCAACGCACACGCAATCAAGCACTTAAACCTGCACACCCAGGAATCGTCCATACACGGCCGGCCGCATTAAAATTTCAAGCGAAGCCGTCCTGGAGCGTCAGGCGAAATCAAAATGAAAGCAGAGACAGGCGATGCGCAGGCAACTTGACACATGCCCATCGCCCCCATTCCGCCACACGCTCCGGCAATGCGTGCGCTGCGGTTGTTCCGACAACCATATCCTTATGACCCCGCCCAAACCGGCGCCATTACGGACAAAGACCCAGCAAAGGCATATTTTCTTAACCCTTAACTCTTAATTCTTAATTCTTTTCACTACCTTTGCACGTACTATGAAAGAATATATCGTTTCGGCGCGGAAATACCGCCCGATGTCGTTCGACGCCGTAGTGGGGCAAGAGGCCCTTACCACTACGCTGAAGAACGCCGTGAAGAGCGGCAAGCTGGCCCACGCCTACCTGTTCTGCGGTCCGCGCGGAGTAGGCAAGACCACTTGCGCGCGCATTTTCGCGAAGGCCATCAACTGCCAGCACCCCACGGCCGACGGCGAGGCCTGCAACGAGTGCGAGAGCTGCAAGGCGTTCAACGAGCAACGCTCTTACAACATCTTCGAGCTCGACGCCGCGAGCAACAACTCCGTGGAGAACATAAAGGCCCTGATGGAGCAGACGCGCATACCGCCGCAAGTCGGCAAGTACAAGGTGTTCATCATCGACGAGGTGCACATGCTGTCGACGGCCGCGTTCAACGCCTTCCTCAAAACCCTGGAGGAACCGCCGTCGCACGTCATCTTCATCCTGGCCACGACCGAGAAGCACAAGATACTGCCTACGATAATATCGCGCTGCCAGATTTACGACTTCGAACGCATGACCGTGCCCGGCATCGTGAAGCAGCTTAAGATGGTGGCCGGCAAGGAGGGCATATCATACGAGGAGGAAGCACTGAACGTCATAGCCGAGAAGGCCGACGGCGGAATGCGCGACGCCCTGTCGGTGTTCGACCAGGCGGCAAGCTTCTGCCAGGGCGACATCACTTACCGGAAGGTGATTGAAGACCTCAACGTGCTCGACGCCGACAACTACTTCAACATCGTCGACCTGTGCCTCGCCAACAAGCCGGCCGACGTGATGGTGCTGCTTAACGACATAATCAACAAGGGATTCGACGGCGGACACCTTGTAAGCGGACTGGCCGCACACGTAAGGAACGTGCTCATGGCCAAGGACGAACAGACGCTGCCGCTGCTGCAGACGAGCAAGCGGCAAGCCGAACGCTACAAGGAGCAGGCCAAGAGGTGCCCCGCCGCCTTCCTGTACAAGGCCCTGAAGATAATGAACGACTGCGACATCAACTACCGGCAGAGCGGCAACAAGCGCCTGCTGGTGGAGCTCACGCTGATAGAAATATCGCAGATAACGCAGCCCGACGACGAAGGGGCCGCGTCGGGGCGCGGCCCTAAGCGATTGAAATCCCTGTTCAAAAGACTGAAGAGCGCTCAGCCGTCAGAGGCCCGGCAGGTGGCCGAGGCTGAGACTCACCACAGCGTGCATAACGCACGCCCGGCCGACGAAGCCGCTACGCAAGGCGGCGGCAACGCCGCCACGCAACAGCAAAGCCGGGAAACGGCCCGGCAGCAAGGCCAAGCTACCGCAAGGCCCGGCGGCCCCGCGCCGCTGAAAGGGCTGAAGCTAGGCAGGATAGGCAAGACATTCGACAACCTGAGACACCGCAGCGAAGAGCGCAACGAGAGCACTGCCGTAACCGAAGAGGTTAAGGACAACGGCGACAGGAACGCTTTCACAAGCGAACAGCTCATGACGCAATGGCTCGCCATGTGCAACCGCATGCCGCAACAAATGACGGGCATCGCGGCAAGGCTCAAGAACATCACGCCCGCGATAACGGAATTTCCGCACGTGGAAGTGGTAGTAGACAACCAGATATTATACGACGACATAATAAAAATAAAGGGGCGTATACGCAACACCCTCGTGCAAGCCTTGAGAAACGACGCCATCACCCTCGACGTGCGCCAGGCCAAGCCCGAGGAAATAAAGCGCATACCCACAAACCGTGAACGCTTCGACGAGCTGAAGACCAACAACAAGGCGTTCGAGAAGCTCAGCGAGCAGTTGGGACTGGAGCTGAATTAGCCTTGCCTGCCGTCACGTCGTCCCGGCTTCAAGGCTTCGTTCCAAACTTACCGCCGCATGTCGGCGGAAGCACGGTTTAGGTTCTTTAACATGCTTAATTCTTTTAACTCGGTATTAAGGTTTAATTTTGTCATTCGTTCCGCGACAAGGGCGGAACGTCATACTTAATTAAATCTTTATATGTACAAAACAGTTTTCAACAAGCGCGCGAGCTTTAAGTTCAAGCATTTCAGCCGTAAGGGCTACGCCTTGTTCTCCTGTCTTGGCCGCGAGGTAGTCATCGGCACGCTGAGCGTAGCCACCCTGACCTACGCCAAGGCCGAGGGCATAAGCGTGCGCGCCGACAAGGCCGGCGAGGGCATGGCCGACACCGTGCGCACCGTAATGCTTGGCGAAGTCGACGTAACGGCCTCGCGCGCGCCATTGGCCGGAGGCCGGGCACCGAGAATTGTAACCGTGCTGCACCGCGGCGACATTGCCGCGGCACCGGCGCAAAGTGTTAACGACCTGCTGAAATACGCCGTAGGCGTCGATGTGAGACAGCGCGGCCCCATAGGGGCGCAGACTGACGTAAGCATACGCGGAGGCACGAGCGAGCACATAGCCATACTGCTCGACGGCATCAACATCTGCGACCCGCAGACGGGGCACAACGCTCTCGACCTGCCGGTAGGCATAGGCGACATCGAGAGGATCGAAGTGGTTGAAGGCCCGGCTGGGCGCATTTACGGCACGTCGTCGCTGCTCGGGGCGGTGAACATCGTGACGAGAACGGCCGCAGGTAGCGGAGGCGAAGTGAGGGCCGGGGGCGGCTCGTTCGGTTACGCCGGCGCAGGCGCGCGCTTCTCGCTCGTTTCAGGCAGCTGGAGCAACAACGTGAGCGGCGGCTATACGCGCAGCGACGGTTACTCGCGCAGCAAGTCGGGAAGCCTTAACGCCGACTACGATGGCGGCAGGGCGTTTTACCAAGGACGCTACGCAGTCCCGGGGCTTACCGTCAAGTGGCACGCAGGCGTCAGTGTGAAAGGTTGGGGCAGCAATACGTTCTACAGCACTTTGTCTGACGAACAGTATGAGCGCACCGCAAAATTCTACACGGCCGTCACGGCAGAGACGAACGTAGGCAAGTTCCACTTGCGGCCGTCAGTTTATTGGAACAGGTTCCATGACCGTTATGAGTTTTACCGTGGCAAGCCTGACCGCTCGCCGTTCAACCACCACCGCACCGACGTGGCCGGACTGAACCTCGGCAGTTGGTTTGACTGGAAGCTCGGACGCACGGCTTTCGGCGCGGAAGCCCGCAACGAGGACATTATCTCTACGACGTTGGGCGAGCCGCTCAATTCTGCCATCCACATCCACGGGACGGAGCGCGACTATACGGTAGGACTTAACCGCACCAACCTCAGCCTTTACCTTGAACATAACATTATATGGCGCAGACTCACCGTGTCGGCCGGTTTCACCACCGTAAAAAACACATGGAACGAAATGCCGTTCAAGGTTTACCCCGGAGTCGACGCAAGTTTCGCCATGACAAGCAAGCTGAAGGCTTACGCTTCGTTCAACACGTCGCTGCGCATGCCGTCGTTTACCGAATTGTATTATTCCGTTGACGGACACAAGGCCGACAAGCACTTGAAGCCCGAGGAAATGAGTGCCGCGGAAGTAGGGCTCAAATACGCAGGCGGCGGCATAAACACCACGCTCTCGGCTTACCGGCACTGGGGCCGTAACATGATCGACTGGATAATGGACACGTCGCTCGGCGGAGATGCCGTGTGGACTTCGGTCAACCACGCCGAGATCAACTCAACGGGAGTTGAAGCCTCCGTCAGGCTCGACTTCTTCAGGTTGTTGCCCATACAGCGCGTGTTGCGCTCGTTCGACGCGGCTTACTCGTATATCGACCAGGACAAAAGGCGCAAGCCCGGAGTGCAGTCGCTTTACGCCCTTGAATACCTGCGGCACAAATTGGTATCCGGCATCGGGCTTATGATATTACCCGGACTCGGCCTTGACGTGAAGTACCGTTACCAATACCGCATGGGGTCGTACACCGGCACCGACGGCGTGAACCGCAGTTACAAGCCGTATTCAATCGTCGACGCACGCTTTGCATGGACGAAGCCAAGCTACAGCGTCTACGTCGAGGCCAACAACCTGTTCGGCGCCAGGTATGTGGATTACGGCAACGTTCCGCAGCCCGGCTTTTGGATTATGGCCGGAGCAAGGTGGAAGTTCGGTTTATCCCAAATCGGCCATTAGGCTTCATCCTTTATATAAATAGAAAAATCCAAATGCCTCACCTTTGAGCGGCATTTGGATTTTTTGTCCACGAGTCGTCCTACTCCGTCAAACTTCTTTTCCGTTGAGGAATATACGGCTGATTATAGGCGACGTATAAGCGTAAGGAATATAATCTACGGACGGTATCGGTTCTGTGATGAAGAAGTTGGCCGCCTTGCCGACGGTTATAGAGCCGTAGTCGCGGCTCAACCCCATGGCGTAGGCGGCGTTGAGCGTGGCGGCGTTGACGGCTTCCTGCGGCAGGAGACGCATCTTTATGCACGCAAGCGACACGACGAACTTCATGTCGCCTGACGGCGTAGAACCGGGATTGTAGTCGCTCGCGACGGCCACGCCCAGTCCGGCGTCAATCATCTTGCGCGCCGGAGCGTAAGGCATGTTGAGGAAGAACGACGTTCCCGGCAGCACGGTCGGCATGGTGCCGCTGTTTTTCAGAATGCCGAATTCCGCTTCCGGCATGTTTTCAAGATGGTCGACCGACAGTGCCCCATGCTTCACGGCCACTGGCAAACCGCCGATTGCGGCAAGCTCGTCAACATGTATCTTAGGCTTCATTCCCCACTTGTCGGCGGCGTCGAGTATGCGGTCCGTGTCTTCAGGCGTGAAGAAACCCTCGTCGCAAAACACGTCAACGTAGTCGGCAAGCCGTTCGCGTCCCACCTCGGGTATCATTTCGTCCACGACAACGTCTACGTATTCATCGTGGCTGAAACCGCGTCCTACGGCATGAGCGCCAAGGAATGTCGACACGACGCGCATCGGAACATCGTCTTTTATCCTGCTTATGACGCGGAGCATCTTCAGCTCGTCTGCGGTGCTGAGTCCGTAACCGCTCTTTATCTCCACACAGCCCGTGCCCTTGCGCATTATCTCTTCCGCCCGGCACATGGCCTGACGGTAAAGCTCCTCTTCGCTGAGAGTGTGAAGCAAGTCGGCCGAATTAAGTATTCCTCCTCCGCGGCGGGCTATCTCCGCATAGCTAAGCCCCATTATCTTGTCGACGAACTCGCCCTCGCGGCTTCCGGCGTAAACGATATGCGTATGAGGATCACACCATGACGGCAGCACTGTTCCGCCGTTGGCGTCGACCTCGTTGTCGGCATTAAAGCCGTCGGCAGGCATCGAGCCAATACCGCCGAAGGCGGCAATCCTGCCGTCCTCGACAAGAAGCCAGGCATTATTGACCCGGCCGAGACTCTTCATCTCTCCGCCCTGCAGGCGCAGCTTGCCGGCTGTTTCCACGCCGGCAAGCAAACCGATGTTAGAGACAAGCAGGCGCATTGCTTTCCAAGAAATCGATTGAACGTTTAATGTAAGGATACATCACTTCGTCGTTGACAATGAAAGGCACATGCTCGCGGTAAACCTTATGCAAACGCTGTATCACCGGCGACGATTTCAACGGGCGGCGGAACTCAAGGGCTTGGGCGGCGTTGAACAATTCGATGGCGAGCACGCGCTCCGTGTTGAGCACCACTTTATAAAGCTTTATGGCTGCGTTTGCGCCCATGCTTACATGGTCTTCCTGCCCTTGGCTCGACGGAATGCTGTCAATCGACGACGGGGTACAAAGGCTCTTGTTAAGGCTTACGACGGAAGCGGCCGTATACTGGGTTATCATGAACCCGCTGTTCACGCCCGGATTGGCAACGAGGAAGCTCGGCAGTCCGCGCGTGCCTGATACGAGTTTGTATATTCGGCGTTCGGATATGTTGGCAAGCTCGCTTACGGCGATGGCGAGGAAGTCCATAGGCAGGGCTATCGGCTCGCCGTGGAAGTTGCCGGCAGATATTACAAGGTCGTCATCCGGGCATACGGTGGGGTTGTCAGTGGCCGAATTAATTTCCGTGTCTATCACCGACTTGACGTAAGCCAGCGTGTCTTTCGCCGCTCCGTGAACCTGCGGAACGCAACGGAACGAGTAAGGATCCTGTACGTATGACTTCGGTTTCTCTACGATCTCGCTGCCTTCAAGCAGTTCGCGCATGCGCCTGGCGGTTTCTATTTGTCCGTTGTGAGGACGCACTTGGTGAACGGCGTCGGTGAACGGCTCGACGAGTCCGCAGTAAGCGTCCAATGACATGGCGGCTATCACGTCGGCCCAGTCGCTCAAACGCTGGCTGTTCAATATGGCCCAGACGGCGAACGCGCTCATGTTCTGGGTGCCGTTGAGCAGGGCAAGCCCCTCTTTCGATGCGAGTTGGATGGGTTTCCAGCCGTTTTTGCGCAACACTTCGGCACTTGGCACAACCTTGCCCTTATATTCCACTTCGCCTAAACCGACAAGCGGCAGCGACATGTGGGCAAGCGGAACGAGGTCGCCCGAAGCTCCGAGCGAGCCTTGCATGTAGACTATCGGGTAAACGTCGTTGTTGAAGAAGTCGACAAGACGCTCAACCGTATCGAGCTTACAGCCAGAATAACCGTAGCTTAACGACTGTATCTTCAGCAACATCATTATCTTTACAATCTCGTTGGGCACGCGGTCGCCCGTACCGCAGGCGTGCGACATCATAAGGTTTATCTGCAGCTGCGCCAAATGGTCCTTGCCTATCGACACGTTGCAGAGCGAGCCGAAGCCTGTCGTTACGCCGTAAATCGGAGCTTTCGTCTCGGCAATCTTCTTATCCAAATACTCGCGGCAGCGCACTATGCGGCTACGTGCGTCGTTGCTCAACTCAATCTTATAACCGTTTTTTATTATTTCGCCGATACGCTCTATCGTAAGATGCTCGGCTGATATTTGGTGAACCATGCTCTTTTAAATTGAGAGTTATGAATTAAGAGTTAAGAAAATATGATTTTGGTAATTAAGAATTAAGAGTTAAGAATTAAGAAAACATGCTTTTGCTTGCCATGTGAAAGGCAGTTAGACTATTTTTCTTAATTCTTAACTCTTAATTCTTAATTAGA
>CALUIJ010000156.1 GCA_944320675.1 uncultured Prevotella sp. | reverse complement strand
GGCGACACCGACGGAAGTATCGAGGCCCTGAGCGACTCGTTCATCAAGCTCTCTACCGAGAAGATAAAGGTGAACGTCATCTACAAGGCCGTAGGCCAGATTTCGGAGAGCGACGTGTCGCTCGCCGACGCTTCCGACGCCATCATCGTGGGCTTCCAGGTGCGCCCGTCGGCCGCCGCCCGCAAACTGGCCGAGCAGGAAGGCGTCGAGATAAACACCTACTCGGTGATCTACGACGCCATCGAAGACGTCAAGTCGGCCATGGAGGGAATGCTCGACAAGGTTGTCAAGGAGGTCGTTACAGGCCAGGTCGAGGTGCGCGAGGTTTACCACATATCCAAGGTAGGCACCGTAGCCGGAGCCTACGTCACCGAGGGCAAGGTGCACCGCGCCGACAAGGCGCGCGTAGTGCGCGACGGCATCGTGGTGCATACGGGCGACATCAACGCCCTGAAGCGTTTCAAGGACGACGTTAAGGAAGTGGGCGTGAACTTCGAGTGCGGTATCAGCCTCGTCAACTTCAACGACATCCAGGTGGGCGACATCCTCGAGACGTTCACCGAGATCGAGGTGAAGCAGAAGCTCTGAGGCCAGCCGTGCCGTCGGCGGGCCGCAAGCCTGCCGCCGTTGTCGGCGCTTTGTGCGCGGGCGTGCGGGCGAGTTTTGCCGCATGGCGGCTTGGATTTGGGCTAACAGATTGACATCCAACGATTTATAAAAGCTTACCTTTTGTACGGCAAAAGGTAAGCTTTTGCGTTGTAAAAGGCGGGCTTTCGCGTTGCGTAAGCTTGCCTTTCACGTTTCGGCCGGTTTGCGCCGAGGGCGCGGCGTTTGGGCTGTCGGTTGCCCGCCGCCGCGTTCCCGGCGGCGTGTTGGCCGCCGATTGCGTGCGCGGGGTAAGGCCGTGGGTTTGTGAAAGTCAGCTTTTCTCCTCTGTTTCTATGGGATTTCTATTTATTTTTCTTATTTTTGCAATTGCAAAAACAGTAACGATGATGATGTTTTATTCATGCAGGCGTGCCGTTGTTGCCGCGGCGTGCGCATTGGTTTGCGTGCTGTGCGCCCACGCTGCCGACTACGGCAAGTACACGGGACTTATAAACAAGGTGTCGAAACTCCCGTCTGAGAATATCGTGAAGCTCGGCGACCGCAGCCTCGCCCAAGGGCGCGGCGAGGAGGCCATGGTGCTTTACATGGTGGTGTGCGAGCGCGCCGACGACGTGATGCCCGGGCGCGAGCGCGGCGTTTGCGCGTCGGCCCATGTCAAGGCCGGCGACATTTACTACGGCCGCGGCGACTATACGCGGGCCTTGGAGTTCTACGTCAGCGGACTTAAGGTGTGCGAGGGCGGCGGTGGCCGCGACGGAATAGCCAAGTTTTACAAGAACATCGGCAACGTGTACTGCCAGTACCAGGACTATGAGAAGGGGGCCGGTTACTTCAAGACGGCCTACGAGCACTGCAAGGCCGACCGCGACGTTGACACCGAGCGCAAGCTGCTCACCAACCTTGCGGCCCTCAACGTCTATCTCGGCAAGCCCGCCGAGGCGCGCAAGTACCAGCGCGAGTCGTTGCGCCTGATGGCCGGCGGCGACAAGGTTAACCGCTTCATCGTAGGTTTCAACGGCGGACTGATAACCGCGGCCGAGGGCCGTTACGGCGATGCCGTGGCCGAGTTCCGCCGCTTGGCGCGCCAGGCCGTGGCCGAGGGGCTTGCGCCGCAGTATGAGTGCTACGCCTACCAAGAGCTTTACAAGGCGTTCCGCAAGGCCGGCCGGATGGACTCCACGCTGTATTACCTTGCCAAGTGTGAGCGCACGGCCCTGCGCCACGGCGTAAGCCACATGTTCGTCGAGACGCTGAAGGACGCTTCCGAGATATACGAGGAGATGGGCCGCCGCGCCGAGTCGCTTGAGTATAAGGCGCGCTTCCTCGAGATGAGCGACTCGATATTCAACCTACGCAAGTTCGACGCGGTGAAGAACGTGCAGTTCCAGTACGAGATGGAGAAGACCGACAAGGAGATCTCGGGCCTGCGCCTGCAGCAGGAGCGCAGCCGCCAGACCATCGCCTACCAGCGCGCGGCCATGGCGTTCGGCCTTGTGGCCATGCTCGTCGTTACGGCATTCCTCGTGATACTTTACCGCCAGAACAAGAAGCTCAACAGCAGCTACGCCGGGCTTTACGCCCTGAACCGCGACTTCATCACCCGCCAGGACCTCATGAACCGCCGCCATGCCGAGGACGTAGAGCGCATATCGCGCCTCGAGGCCGAGGCCGAAGAGCTGCGCCGCACGCCCGGCCCGGCCGCCGACGGCGGCGCGAAAGAGGAGCGCAAGTACAAGTCGAGCAACCTTAACGACGAGCAGCAGCAGGCCTTGGCCGAGGCCATAGCCGGCGTAATGGAGAACAGCGAGGAGTTTTGCTCCGACGATTTCTCGCTCGACCGACTCGCCGCGCTCGTAGGCTCTAACAGCAAGTACGTGTCGCAGGTGATCAACGGCACCTACCACAAGAACTTCAGCAACTACGTAAACGAATACCGTGTGCGCTTGGCCTGCAAGCGTCTGGCCGACGACGGCGCCTACGCCAACCTTACGGTGAAGGCCGTAGGCGAAAGCGTGGGATACAAGTCGCACGCCACCTTCGTCAACATTTTCAAGAAAACCACCGGCCTTACCCCGTCGCTCTACCAGAAAATGGCAAGGAGCAATTCGTGAAATGAATGTCCGCAATCAGCCCGAATACGTACGTCCTCTTCTAAGAATGCATACATCTATTTCTAAGAATGCGTGTATCCTCTTTTAAGAATGCGTGCATCCTCTTTTAAGAATGCGTGCATCCTCTTTTAAGAATGCGTACACCCTCTTTTAAGAATGCATGCATCCTCTTTTAAGCAGTCGGCAGCATATTGTCATTCCGGGCTTAGACCCGGAATCCAGAAAACAGCCATTTATAATAACGAGGATGCATACACTGGATTCCGGGTCTAAGCCCGGAATGACAATATGCTG
>CALUIJ010000155.1 GCA_944320675.1 uncultured Prevotella sp. | reverse complement strand
AGCACTCGAGCGACATGGAGATAATAGCGCAGAACGCCGAGCGCGACTCGATAAAGTATAAGATGGTGGAATTCATGGCCGACAAGATCGGCAACGAGTACGACGCCCACATCAGCGGCATAACGTCATACGGCATATACTGCGAAATCGACGAGAACCACTGCGAGGGAATGGTGCCCATGCACGACTTGGACGATGACTATTACGACTTCGACGAGCGCAACTACCGCCTCGTAGGACGGCGCCACCACCACAAGTACCAGCTCGGCGACCCGATAAGAATCGTCGTAGCAAAAGCCAACATAGAGAAGAAACAATTAGACTTCGCACCGGTCAAAGACTGACCTAAGGTAACACCTTGTCATCCAACACATTACGGAAGGCCGCCTTTTGCGCTGCAAAAGGCGGCCTTTTAAAGCATAAAAGGTATCCTTTCGCATTGTAAAAGGATACCTTTTGCATTCTGTTACGCTGCCTGCCGGTAAGCGGCTGGAAGTCAGTCGGTTGCGTTTCTTTCCGGTAAATGCGCGCATCTCACCGGTATGCTTGGATATGCACACCGCCGACGGCGCGCCCGCTTGGGTCGTTCATGCCCCTGAAGGATGCGTCCCATGCCAGTGCCTCGGCAGTGCTGCACGCCACGCTCGGCACGCTGGGCACGCTCATCGCCGCGCTGTCGCTGGGGAAACGGGCGGCGAATAGCGAGCGGTAGAAGTATTCCTCCTTGTTGCGCGGCGGGTGGATGGGGAAACGCTCGGCGGCATGCGCCATTTCGTCGTCGCTTACGCTGTCGGCCGTTATGCGCTTCAGGGTGTCTATCCACGAATAGCCCACACCGTCAGAGAATTGCTCCTTCTGCCTCCACGCCACCTCGCTCGGCAGCAATGGGGCGAAAGCCTCGCGGAGTATCCGCTTCTCTATCGTTGCGCCCGGACACATCTTGGCATCCGGATTGATGCGCATGGCCGTATCGAGAAATTCCGTGTCGAGAAACGGTACGCGGCCTTCCACGCCCCATGCGGCCAGGCTCTTGTTGGCCCGCAGGCAGTCGTACAGGTGCAATTTCGACAGCTTGCGCACCGTCTCCTCGTGGAAGGCGCGCGCCGACGGAGCCTTGTGGAAGTACAGGTAACCGCCGAACACCTCGTCGGCTCCTTCGCCCGAGAGCACCATCTTTATTCCCATGCTCTTTATCACGCGAGCCAACAGGTACATCGGGGTAGAGGCGCGTATGGTGGTAACGTCGTAAGTCTCGGTGAAGTAGACAACGTCGGCCAGCGCGTCGAGCCCCTCCTGGATGGTATAGTTTATTTCGTGGTGCACCGTGCCGATGCGTTCGGCCACGAGGCGGGCCTTTGCAAGGTCGGGCGCACCCCGCAGTCCTACGGCGAACGAGTGCAGGCGCGGCCACCACGCGGCCTCCTCGCCGTCGGTCTCTATGCGCCGCTTGGCGTGCTTCTGCGCCACCGCGCTGATGATGGAAGAGTCGAGGCCGCCGCTTAGCAATACGCCGTAGGGCACGTCGCTCATCATCTGCCGCCTCACCGCAGCCTCTAAGGCGTGCCGCAGAGAGTCTGTGTCGGCCGGGTTGTCTTTCACGTTGTCGTAGCTGAACCAGTCGCGCCTGTAATACCGCCGGGGCGCATCGTCGTTGCCGGTTAGCACGTGCCCGGGCGGAAACGGCGCGTAGCTGTCGCACTGCCCCTCAAGGGCTTTCAGTTCGCTCGCCACGTAAAGCCGCCCCTCCTTGTCGCGTCCGTAGTACAGGGGGATCACCCCCACGGGGTCGCGCGCTATGAGATAGTCGTTGCGTTCCACGTCATACAGGGCGAAGGCGAATATGCCGTTAAGCTCGTCGAGGAAGCCGTCGCCCTTCTCACGGTAAAGGGCGAGGATTACTTCGCAGTCGCTCCCCGTCTGAAAAGCGTACTTATCCTTATACCTGCGGCGTATGTCACGGTGGTTGTATATTTCCCCGTTGACGGCCAAAACCTGCTTTTTGTCAGGGCTGAAAAGCGGCTGCCGCCCCGACTCAGGGTCAACTATCGCCAGCCTTTCGTGTGCCAATATGGCCGTGCCTCCGCAGTAAATTCCGCTCCAGTCGGGCCCGCGGTGGCGCAGTTTGCCGCTCATTTGCAACGCCTTCTGCCTTAAGGCCGGCGTCTGTTCATGGATGTTGAATATTGAAACGATGCCACACATGGAAATTAAGAGTTAAGAATCATGTGAATTAAGAGTTAAGAATTAAGAGTTAAAAAAACTGCACTGCGTGAATTAAAAGTTAAGAGTTAAGAATTAAGGAAGTTACCGGCAAGGCATGTTTTCTTAATTCTTAACTCTTAATTCTTAATTAGTTATACGCGCTCTCGCCGTGCTCGTAGATGTCAAGTCCCTCCTCCTCTACGCGCTTGTCAACCCTTATGCCGACAAGGCCGTCGACTATCTTGTAAAGGACGAACGTCACCACCGCGCTGAACGCCACCGAAACGAGCGTGGCTATGGCCTGTACGCCAAGCTGGTGCCAGTCGCCGTAGAGCGCGCCCTCGGCTCCGCCGTCGCCCGTTATGCAGCGAGTGGCGAACACGCCGGTGAGTATCGAGCCTACGATGCCGCCTATGCCGTGCACACCGAAGGCGTCCAAAGCGTCGTCGTATTTGAACTTCGGCTTCACCACGGCTACCATGAAGAAGCACACGATAGGCGTGATCACGCCGATGCAAAACGCCCCGAGCAGATCCGTCGACCCTGCGGCGGGCGTTATGGCCACAAGTCCGGCCACGGCACCGGTGCACGCTCCCACGGTTGTGGGCTTCTTATTGAAGAGCCAGTCGATGGCCATCCACACTACGGCGGCCGTCGCCGTGGCCACGTGAGTCACCATGAAGGCGTTAGCCGCGATGCCGTCGGCGGCTAGTCCGCTGCCTGCGTTGAAGCCGAACCACCCCAACCAGAGGAACGAAGTGCCGAGAAACACGAAGGTAATGTTGTGCGGCGTGATGGGATGTCCTGCCTTGTAGTCCTCACGCTTACCGATGAGCAGGGCCATGACGAGCGCCGATATGCCGGCGTTGATGTGCACCACGGTGCCCCCGGCGAAGTCAATCGCACCCATCTCCTGCAGGAAGCCGCCGCCCCATACCCAGTGGGCCATGGGGAAATAGGCCAGCACCGTCCACAGGACGATGAACAACATGTAGCCCTTGAACTTAATCCTCTCGGCGAAAGCGCCGAGTATCAGTGCCGGCGTGATGAGCGCGAACATGCACTGGAACATGACGAACACCAGTTCGGGGATGCCCGTCGCCGTGACCGTAGACGGCGTGATGCCGCTCAGGAAGGCCTTGTCGAAGCCGCCGATGACGGCGAACAGCGGGTTGTCCGACTCCTTGAAACCTGTGCCGAAAGCCCATGTATAGCCCACGGCCACCCACAGCACGCTGATCACCCCGACGATGAGCATCGTCTGCATGATGACGCTGAGCACGTTTTTCTGCCTCACTAAGCCGCCGTAAAACAGTGCGATGCCCGGGATGGACATGAGCAGCACCAAGGCCGTTGCCGCCATCATCCATGCCGTGTTGCCGGTGTCGAGCGCGGGGATGGAAGCCTCCGTCACGGCGTCGGCCCACGCTCCAGTTGAAAACAGTCCTGCCATGACGGCCGTAATAGCCGTCCTTTTACTTGTCAAATATGTGTGTCTATGCTTCCTCATAACATTTTCCTCCTGTTTGTTTTTACTTTTTTACCCTTTTACCTTTTTACTTTTACCCTTACTTCTCCTGCTCGGCGTTGTACAGGGCGATGTCGCCGCGCTCGCCGGTGCGTATGCGTACGGCGTCGTCAACAGGCATTATGAATATGCGCCCATCGCCTATTTCGCCCGTCTGCGCGGCCTTCAGTATGGCCTGCACCGACTTCTCCACGTTCTTGTCGCGCACTACGAGCGACACGAGGGTGCGCTCTATCGAACTTGTGTCGTACACAATGCCGCGGTAGATGCGCCCCTGGCGCGCCTTACCGTTGCCGCGCACGTCGTAATAAGAGAACCACTCGATGTCGGCTTCAAGCAAAGCCCTCTTCACGTCCTCAAACCTTGACTTGCGGATGATTGCTTCAATCTTCTTCATAATTATCCCACTTTTTGTTATGTAAATAATAAATATTCTATCAAAAAAGAAATAATTTTCTGCAAAATTACATCTTTTTGCTATTTCAAACAGTATAAATTAGACACTTTGCAACAACAAAACGCAGTATTGTTGCAATTTTATAGCAAAACACTTGGTTTTCGTTTCAATATGAAATATTATTCATGGAATATCCAGCCGACCGTAAACAGGCAGGCATCCATACAAAAATAATGGCATTAATTTACTTCAAACGGCGGCAAACTTACATTCTTTAACGTTTTAAATGCTTTTCTATTACATATTGAAAGACGAACAGCTCAACAGCGAAGCAATAGTAAGCAAAATGTATATAATAAAAGAATAATGTCACATAAATGATTGTTTTACTTTCAAAATGTCGTAAATTTGCCGACAAGAAAAGCAAAATAAAACGCCGAAAGGCCACCAGCCGTCAAAACGGCAAGTATTAACGCATTATAATATAATAGGTATGGAAAGAAAAGATTACATCAGAAAGGCAGCAGTAACAGCCGCGCTGTGCGGCGTGTTGTCGCCATTGGCGGCGCAAGACAGGGTTGAGGCCACGGTGCAGGCCGACGTAGTGAGCCGGTATATATGGCGCGGACAGGACTTGGGCGACGTCAGCCTGCAGCCAACGCTCGGCCTGGCGTACAAGGGGCTGTCGCTGACGGCATGGGGAAGCGTCGGACTTTCCGACCCGGACGACACCAAGGAGTTTGACCTCACGCTGGCTTACAAGACCGGCGGACTGAACATCGGCGTGACTGACTACTGGTTCGACTCGCCCGACGACCGCTACTTCAACTACGCGGCACACAAGACTTCACACGTGTTCGAGGCCAACATCGGCTACGACTTCGGCCCCGTGGCCGTGCAGTGGTTCACCAACTTCGCAGGCAACGACGGACTCAACCACGACGGCGAGCGTGCCTACTCGTCATACGTAGAGGCGAGCGCGCCGTTCAGGCTGGCCGGATGCCAATGGACGGCGGCCGTGGGCGCGGTGCCTTACGCCACAAGCTTCTACGCCGAGGCTGGCGGCTTCGCCGTCACGAACGTGTCGCTGAGGGCGGCTAAGGACATCCGCGTAACCAAGACTTTCACACTGCCGCTGTTCGCCGCAGTGTCGGCCAATCCAAGCACGGAGAAGGCTTACATGGCATTCGGCGTCACGTTGCGACCGTAAGCGCAACCACCTGATTGCCAACCTGTTACGGACAACATTTTAAAAGACGGCCTTTTAAGTCATGAAAGACGGTCTTTCGCACCGCAAAAGGTAACCTTTCGCAGCATGAAAAGCCACCTTTTAGAATACCGCCTGCCGACGGCACTTAACATGACATTAACAAAAAAACAATTAACGCAATGACAAACTTAAGATTCAACGTTGTGGAAAGCGCCTTCAAGAAGAAGCCTTTGGAGGTGATTACACCGGCGGAGCGCCCGTCGGAGTATTTCGGTAAGAACGTGTTCAACCGCGCGAAGATGTACAAGTACCTGTCCCCGCAGGTGTACGACGCACTGATTGACGTAATCGACAACGGCTCGCCGCTCGACCGCTCGATGGCCGACGCCGTTGCCGCCGGCATGAAGCAGTGGGCCGAGGAGAACGGCGTGACGCACTACACGCACTGGTTCCAGCCGCTCACCGAGGGCACTGCCGAGAAGCACGACGCCTTCATCGAGCACGACGGCAAGGGCGGCATGATAGAGGAGTTCTCGGGCAAGCTGCTCGTACAGCAGGAGCCCGACGCAAGCTCGTTCCCCAACGGCGGCATACGCAACA
>CALUIJ010000154.1 GCA_944320675.1 uncultured Prevotella sp. | reverse complement strand
TTGTGACATTTTTGTTGTTATTGCGGCATGATAAGAAAAAAGTTGCGCTATTTCTTGCCGAAACCGATAAAATTGTTTATCTTCGCAGATGTAATGACGGGTCGTAAGGCTGCGTGCCTGCAAGGTGTTCCGGCTATGCGGATACGGCGTCGGCGCAAGGCCGTGGCGGCTCGGTAAAGGTAAAAAACACTAACGGATGATTGATTATTTTACTGCCAACTTGTGGCAATTCTGGGCGCTCGTAGTCCTGCTTTGCCTGATACTCGAGGTCACTTCGGGCGACTTCTTCATATTGTGCTTCTCCATAGGCGCCCTCGTTTCGACGGTGGTGGCTGCCTTGGGGGCCGGGTTCACGGTCCAGCTGGAGATTTTCGCCGTCGTGTCGGTACTCTCCCTGTTCTTCCTCAGGCCGCGGCTCGTCAAGTGGCTGCACGGCAGGCGGCGCGAAAGGCCGAGCAACGCCGACGCCCTGATGGGGCGCGTCGGCCGCGTTAGCGAGGCCATAGAGCAGGGCGGTTACGGCCGCGTGGCCATCGACGGCGACGACTGGAAGGCCGTTTCCGCCGACGGTTCCTACGTCCCTCTCGGCCAAAACGTCCGCGTCGTGGGCCGTGAGAGCATAATAATAACAGTGGAGAAAGTGTGAATAGCAGACAAGCGACAAGCAGACGAGCAGACAAGGAGATTTGATTCTGTTTGTTTGCGTTCGTAAAACTTGTTGCTTGGGTAATTTCCTTGTCTGCTCGTCTGCTTGTTACTTGTCAACTTAAAACTATAAAAATATGGACATCTTCATTTACGTTCTTATCGCATTAGTAATCTGTGCGTTGGTGCTGGTTAAGAAAAGCCTTGTCATCATCCCGCAGTCCGAGACCAAGATAATAGAGCGTCTCGGCAAGTATTACGCCACGTTGAAGCCCGGCATCAACGTTATCATCCCGTTCATCGACCGCGCCAAGGAGATTGTCGCCATACGCCGTGGCCGTTACGTTTACACCGACGCCATCGACTTGCGCGAACAGGTGTACGACTTCGACAAGCAGAACGTCATCACCAAGGACAACGTACAGACGCAGATAAACGCCTTGCTGTACTTCCAGATAGTCGACCCGTTCAAGGCCGTCTACGAAATAAGCAACCTTCCCAACGCCATAGAGAAGCTGACGCAGACCACGCTGCGCAACATCATAGGCGAGCTTGAGCTTGACCAGACGCTCACTTCGCGCGACACCATAAACACAAAGCTGCGTGCCGTGCTCGACGACGCCACCAACAAGTGGGGCATCAAGGTGAACCGCGTCGAGCTGCAGGACATCACCCCGCCCGAGAGCGTCCTCCAAGCAATGGAGAAACAGATGCAGGCCGAGCGCAACAAGCGCGCCACCATACTTACCAGCGAGGGCGAGAAGGCCGCCGCCATACTTAAGTCGGAGGGCGAGAAGACGGCCATAATCAACAAGGCCGAGGCCGACAAGCAGATGGCTATCCTAAACGCCGAGGGCGAAGCGCAGGCCCGCATACGCAAGGCCGAGGCCGAGGCGATAGCCATAGAGAAGATAACCGAGGCCGTGGGCAAGAGCACCAACCCCGCGAACTACCTGCTTGCGCAGAAATACATACAGATGCTTGAGGACGTGGCCACGGGCGACAAGACGAAGACCGTCTATCTGCCGTACGAAGCCACCAACCTTATGGGCAGCATAGGCGGCATCAAGGATTTGTTCAAGTCAGAGTGATTTTAATTGGAAATAGAGGGTCGGGAATTGAAAATAATGATTACCTTTGCCAAGTTGAAATATGAATGGGGGGCAAGGTATTCATGGTTTTCAATTCCCGACCCTCGTTTTTCGGCTAAAGGATAAAGAAATATGTTGAATATATGTATCGTTGCAGGAGCGCGCCCTAACTTCATAAAGGTGGCTCCATTAGTGCGTGCCGTCGTCTCGGCGGAAGAGTCGGGCAAGGCAGTCGGTTTCAAGTTGGTTTACACCGGGGCGGCTGACGACCCCACGATCGAGCCTACGCTTTACGCCGATTTGGGCATAAGTGCCCCCGACGTGTGTCTCGGCGTAGACTGCCGTAACCTCAACGAGCTGACGGGGCGCGTAATGTCGGAGTTCGAGAAGTATCTCGACACAGTGCCTACGGATGTCGTCATTGTCGTCGACGACCTCGCCTCGACCATGGCCGTGGCCATAGTGGCGAAGAAACACGGGCTTACGCTTGCCCATCTCGTGGCCGGTACGCGCTCGTTCGACATCAGGATGCCCAAGGAAATCAACCGTCTCGTAATCGACGGCCTTTCCGACTTGCTCTTCACGGCAGGCATGGGGAGCAACAGCATCGTAAGCCGCGAGGGCGCGGAGCTGTCGCAAGTCTACATGGTGGGCAACATCCTGATGGACACGTTGCGCTTCAACCGCTCGCGGCTCGTCCGTCCGGCGGTGTTCGACGGATTGTCCTTAAAGGAGAATGAGTACCTCGTCTTCACGCTCAACCGCAAGGCTTTGCTCGCCGATAAGGCAAACCTCGGGCTTATGCTCACGGCCATGTGCCGTGCGGCAGGCGGCGTAAAGGTCGTAGCACCGTTGCGTCCTGCGGCGGCAGAGGTTGTCAAACCGCTCGTTGAAGGCTGCCCCAACTTCTTCATCATCGAGCCTCTGACCTATTTGGAGTTCGGCTATCTTACGGCCAACGCCAAGGGGATAGTGACCGACTCGGGCAATGTAGCCGAGGAAGCTACGTTCAACGGCGTGCCCTGCGCGACGCTTAACAGCTATACCGAGCACATCGAAACTGTCAAAGTCGGCTCGAACGAGCTTGTAGGGGAGAACGCCGACAAGCTGGCCGACGCCGTTTCGCGCATCGTGGAGGGACGATGGAAGAAGTGCGCGCTGCCCGACCGCTGGGACGGACGCACGGCCGAGCGCATACTGCAGATACTTTTTGAATTGAAACGGTAGTAAAGGGATAAGGAGAAAAGGGGTAAGGTAAGTATGGTTTGCCATGATAATATGATTGAAAGTCATGAAAACATATTTACTTTACCCCTTTTCCCATTACTGCTTTACTGCACGATAAATCATAAAAATCATGGAAAGAAAGATTGCATTGGTTACCGGCGCGACGAGCGGAATAGGCGAAGCCTGCGCCAGGAAGTTCGCCGAGGGAGGATACGACCTTATCCTTACCGGGCGCAACGAGGAGAAGTTGAATGCCGTGGTACGGCAAGCCCGGCAGTTAGGGGCCGACGTATTGCCGTTGAGATTCGACGTACGCGACCGCAAGGCGGCGCAAACGGCCGTGGCGTCGCTTATGGGCAAGTGGGCCGTTGTCGACGTGCTGATCAACAACGCCGGGCTTGCGCTCGGGCTGGACAAGGAGTACAAGGGCGACATGGACGACTGGGAGGCAATGATCGACACGAACATCAAGGGGCTGCTGACCATGACCCGGCTGATAGTTCCGGGCATGGTGGAGCGCAACAGGGGGCACGTCATAAACATAGGCTCGGTTGCCGGCGATGCCGCTTACGCCGGTGGAAACGTTTATTGCGCAACGAAGTCGGCCGTGAAGGCCATCACCGACGGCCTGCGCATCGACGTTGCGCATACGGCCGTGCGCGTTACTAACGTGAAACCGGGATTGGTAGAGACTAATTTCAGCGTCGTCCGCTTCCACGGCGACCAAGAGCGGGCCGACAACGTGTATAAAGGCATACGTCCGTTGACCGGCGACGACATTGCCGACGTGGCCTTCTACGCCGCCAGTGCTCCGGCACATGTGCAGATAGCCGAGGTGCTCGTGCTTGCCACGCACCAGGCCAACGGCACCGTAATCGACCGTAACCACGGTTGATTCAATAGGGAATGGAGAGTTGTGAATGGGGAATTATGATTACCTTTTTTACTTATTCAAGGGTTAAAACCGACAAGAGTAATCATAATTCCCCATTCCCAACCATCAATTATCAATTTATCTTACTACGCATTTCTTGTTGCCTACGATATAGACGCCTTGCTTAAGTCCGTCGGTCGCCTTGCCCTTGTCGACGTTCGAGCGCACTTTCACGCCTGTTATCGTATATACGTCGACGGCAGGGATTTCTTTTGTCATGACGGTGACGCTTATCCCCGTTGAGTAATTGTCGTAGCTGAAGGCTACGTCCTGCTTGCCGCCCCATACGTATTGCTCGAGTCCCGGATAGTCTACGTAAGGGTTGCGGTTGCCCTGCAGGGTGTATACGGCCTCGTTGCGGTCGGTCTCTTTCTTGCTTACGGGATCCTCCCCGGCCCACCGCAGCAGCATGCCGAGCGCCCAGTCGCTGAGGGCCGGATAGCTGTTTCCGGCCAGCATGTCGCTCTTCCACTCGCCGACCTTGTCTTCATAGCACGTCACCATGTAGAAATAAATGCGCGCGAAGTCGCCCTTGTATTCGTCGTTCGGCTCGAACACGGTGCCGTTGTACCCTTCGACCGACGACGGCCCGAGCTTGCTGAAGCCGCCGCTTGACGTGTAGGTGGGCGAGTCGGTCTCGCCGAAGGGGTAGTTGCTGCGCCTGCCGTTCACGTATCCGTCGGCCGGGATGAGGTGTACGAGGTCGGTGTACATGGGCCGTTCGTCGTCAAACCAGCTTTTGGGCATTGAGTGTTCGCGGTTGTAGCAGTCGCCTTCCGCCTTGTAGTTGGTGCCCGACGTTACAAATTCGTAGTCGGTAATGCCTGAGTACATGTCCCAAACTAAGCCGTCGTCGCGCACGTCGGTTGTCTTGAAGGCTTCCCAAAGGTCGCCGTAACTAAGTTCCTCGTGGGGTCTGATTATCTCCGAAAGGGCCGTTTTCAGTGCCTGCCCTTTTGTTCCGTCGGCGTTTTGGTAGTATGTACCGGTGCCGTTAGGCCCTTGGGCGAACATCTGCGCCGTGGCCATGAGCAGTGTGTTAAGCGTTATGAATAGCTTGATTTTACCCATATTTCCTATTGTTTTTAGTTGTTTGCGTAAAGTATTGATACCCAATGTGTTGTAAAAGGCCGTCTTTCGTGGTCTGAAAGGTGGCCTTTTGCGGCGTAAAAGGTGGCCTTTTGCAAGCCGAAAGGTTGCCTTTTGGAATCAGCCGGTAGGCGTCCGGCTTTTCAGCGTGCTGTTTATCGTCCTAATTTGAAGCGCGCCACGAGTGGCAGGTGGTCGCTGTATGCGTTGCGGTATTTCCATGCACGGTATGTCCTGAACGGCTGCACTCCGCCGTATTTCCCGTCGCTTTCGAGCATGAACGGCGCGTCGTTCACCTTGCATTCACGCATACGGGCCGCCAAGCCGGGGCTTACTATGATGTGGTCGATGTTTTCCCACTTGCCCTTATACTTGTATGTGCCCCCGGCCCCGTTGCTGCCCATAGCCCCGGTTGATATGTCGGTCAGCCCTTTATGGCGGAGCATGGCCGCAGTCTCGCTGTCGGCCCCTTCGTTGAAGTCGCCAGCAATGATTATGTTCGGCGAGCCGCCGACGGCGTTTAGCGAGTCGACGGCGGCGCAAAGCCTGTCGGCAACGAGTTTGCGGTGCGGCCTTGTGCGCCGCTTTCCGCCGTAGCGGCTCGGCGCGTGGACGACGAATACGTGTAGCGTGTCACCGGTCACGACGCGCCCCGACACGTAGAGTATGTCGCGCGTAGGGCGCATCCCTTTCACCGGCTTCACACGTATGGGGTAATGGCTGATGGGCGTGAAGCTGCCCGGCTGGTAGATAAGGGCAACGTCGATGCCGCGGACGTCGGGCGAGGAAGTCATTATGTATTCGTAGTTGGCGTTCCTCAGCAGCGACCTCTTGGTCAGGTCGTGCATCACGCTGTCGTTCTCCACCTCGCACAATGCTATCATGTCGGGTATGTCCCAGTCGGTGCCGTCTGTGCCGCACGATATGATGCTCCTCGCCGTATTGTTCAGCTTGTTCCAGTATTTGCGCTCCGTCCAATGGCGGTCGCCCTCGGGCGTGAACTCGATGTCTTGCTTAAGGCTGTCGTGGCGGCAGTCGAACAGGTTCTCGCAGTTAAGCTCTACGAACGTGAACAGCGATATGAGGAACAGCTGAAGGCACATGTTTTTTAATGAAAAATCAAAAATTGAAAATTAATAATCAGTTTGGTTGAATTAAAAATGAATAATTAAGAATGAACAATCAGCGATGGTTCATGCCGCAATGCCGTATTTCCTTAATCCTTAATTAGCTTAACGCCGAACTTCGTTTCATGCTTCTTAACTCAAACGTTCTCCTTAAGGTTGCCGCGTATTTTGGTGAGATACGCCGTCATGCCTTGCTCGTCTTTGCGCTCTATGATGCCGAGCAGGTCCTTAAGTTCGGTGCGTATGTGCTCTACTTGCTCGGAAGTGTACGGGTTGAAGAGTATTTCCTGCAGCAGATAGTCGTCCTCGTTCAATACGCCTTTGGCAATGTTGAGGTGGCGTTTGAACGTTGTGCCCGGCGCGTCTTGGTGCTTCATCACGGCAGCGAATACGAAGGTGCTTACGAACGGGATGCTAAGCGAGTAGGCAACGGTCTTGTCGTGCTCCTCGAAAGAGTATTCGTAGATGCTCAGGCCGAGCCTTTGGTAAAGGTCTTTGAAGAAAATGCGGCCCATGTAGTCGC
>CALUIJ010000153.1 GCA_944320675.1 uncultured Prevotella sp. | reverse complement strand
TTATCGGGTAAACCTCGGCGAGGAATTTCTTGTCGCCCGTGTATAGGTAGTGCTCCCACAAGTGCTGGCACATCCATGCCCCGCCCGTAGGCCACAGGCCCGACGGGGCTTTGTCTATCGCGCCCGTCACGCGCCAAAGGTCGGTGTTGTGGTGGAGCACCCAGCCGTCGGCTCCGTACATTATGCGTGCCGACTCGCGGCCCGTCTCGCTCACGTCCTTAATCAGGCTGAACAGCGGTTCGTTCAGTTCGGTGAGGTTTGTCAGCTCTGCCGGCCAGTAGTTCATTTCCAGGTTGATGTTGCAGGTGTACTTGCTGTCCCACGACGGTTGCATCTTGTCGTTCCAGATACCTTGGAGCGTGGGCGGTTGGGTGCCCGGCTGCGACGTGCAGATTAACAGGTAGCGGCCGAACTGGAAGTAGGTCTCCACCAAGTGCAGGTCGGTGTGCTGCTTGAACGTCTCCACGCGCTTGTCGGTCGTCATGTCGGCGAAAGCGTCCGCGCCCAAGTCGAGCTTCACGCGGTCGTATTGCGACTTGTATTTCGCTACGTGTGCCTGCTTTATCGCCGGATATTGGGTTGCCAAAGCCTTGCGCAACGCCTGCTCGGAGAGCAGCGTGTCGTTGCCCGAAATGTCGTCGTAGTGCTTGAAGTTTGTGGCGATGGTAAGGTAGATCGTGGCTTCGTCGGCTCCGCTTATTTGCAGCACGCCGTCGCGGCTGCTCACTTTGCCGCCCTTGGCCGTTGCCGTTGCTCGTCCGGTGAAGGTTACTTTGCCCTTAAGCCCTTCGTGCCAGCCGCTTATTCCGCTGAGCACTATCTCGTCGCCCTCGGTCCTTATCGTAACGTCCTGCTGCGGCGAGGTCATCTGGGCGTTGCAGGTTATCATGCCTGGTTTGCTTGCCGTGAGCCGTATCAATATGACATTGGCGGCCAGCGAAGCTATGTATTCACGTTGATAGGTCACCCCTCCGGCTGTGTAACGTGTTACGGCGCGCGCCGAGTCGAGGCTTAACTCGCGGTAATAATCGGTGTATCCGTCTACGCCGGGGAAGTTTATGTACAGGTCTCCGAACGGTTGGTAAGGCATGCCGCTGTTCGTTTTCGCCTGAACATGTGCCGTGGCGAGGTCTTGCGCCTCCTTATACTTGCCCTCCCAGACAAGCTGGCGCACCTTAGGAAGATACTCTAAGGCCTCGGGGTTGGCGTTGTTGTTTGGCCGGCCGGCCCAAATCGTCTCCTCGTTGAGCTGGAGCCGCTCCGCCGACGGCGAACCGAACACCATCGCTCCGAGGCGGCTGTTGCCTATCGGCAATGCCTCCGTCCATGTGGCAGCAGGCTCGTCGTACCACAGTATGTGGCTGTTCTCCTTTTGCGTGCCGGCGTATGCCGTGCCTAATGTGGCTGCGATGCACGCCATTGTCAGTAATATCTTTCTCATTTTGCCTTTGGTGTGAATCTTAATGCGTTTTCTTCTTCAATCGTAACCTTGCCCTCGTCGAGCTTGGAGGCGTCGAGATTGAACGTCTCGATGAAGAACTTGTAAACTGCGTTGCGCTTGTTAGGCCCGAAGTCGTGGCGCTCTTTGGGCAGATGGATGTTCTTTACGTTGTCCGTTGCGCCGTAGAATCCGTAGATTCTCTGCAAGTACGGGTATTCGAGCTCGGGCGTGGTTGACGTCCAGTCGCCGCCGTCGCTGACAAGCATCATGGGCCGTGGGGCGAACATTGCCGCAAGTTCTGCGTTGCATGTGCCGCCTCCGGCAAGCTGGATTGGCATTCCGCTCTCGCACGGACAGCCGCCGTCGAACCATGACGACACGCTGACCACGGGGCAGCAGGCCGTGTATCGGTCGTCAAGGACGCTGAGAAGCACCGACTGCGTGCCGCCGCCCGAACCGCCGTTCACGCCGATGCGGCTCGTATCGACGTCCTTGCGCTGTATCATCCAGTCGAGTATGCGTATGCCGTTGAGCGCCTGCATTACGTGGGCTTCAGGTGTCTGGTGGGCCTTAGAGCCAACCTCGTCGGCCGATTCTCCCCATCCCCAAAGGTCGTAGTCCACGCATATTGCGCCCATGCGGGCGAGCGTTGCGAGCCTCTGTTGCTGCACCTTGCCGTAGCGTCCGTTGGAGAAATGGCCGTTCGGACATATTATGAGTGGATGCTTGCCCTTGCCTTTCGGTGCGTAGATTGAGCCGCAAACGGTGTGCCCATTGGCTGTTTTCAGGCGGAAGTTCTGCACCGTATAGCCGTCGAATTTTCTTATCTTGCCGTATTCGGGAGCTTCTTCCGAGCATGCGGCGAGCAGTTTGTCGATGCCGAGACGCTCGCGTACTTCCTTCCGCAGGGTGTCGCGGCGCGCCTCCCAAGCGGCCTTGTCCGCATAGAGCGACGACAGGTAGGGTATCAGCTTCATGCCGTCCTCGGGCTGGCGGCGCGGATATTCGTAAGGCTTTATCTTGTAGAGCTTGTCATTCTGCTTGACGGCCTTGAAGTCGAAGGGCGCGAGTATGTTGTTAAGTGTTTCCTCCAAAGAGTACGGGCGCACGCGGAAATCGGCGTATGCCAGTTTCAGTCCGGTAGTGTCGACATTGTATTTCAGCCGTATTCCGAATCTTTTCGACACGTCGCCGAGTACGTCCGACAGCGGTCTTGTGAACTTCGTTTCGTATGTCTGTGCGCCTGCGGTGATGCCGAAAAGCAGCAGTGCAGGCAAGATGAGTCGTTTCATTGCTTTTAGTGGTTTCGATATCCAATACGGTTGAAGTAGCTAACGCCAAACGCCCCGCGGCCTTTGGATTAACTACTTCAACTTATTTGAGTTTTATTTCTTGTATGTCAGTTTGCCGAGGTCTTCACGCTGGGCGGCCAACTTGCCGTTGACGAGCAGGCGGAGCCCCTTGCCCTGGTGGTAGCGTTGTCCGTCCTTGTCGTATATTATGGTGAGGACGTCGCCGCGGTAGTTAACGTTGTCGAGGCAGAAGTAAGTCCAAGTGTCCTTCGGTACGAGCGGATTAACCACCACGCTGCCGTCGGCCTGCGGACGGAGACCTACCAGACCGGTGATTACGAGGTCGGCAAACGTAGAGTGGTTGTAGTAGCGGCTGCGCTCGCGGTCGCCCATAAGCCATGCGCCGTTCTTCTCGTCGAGGTATTCGCCTATGTACGGACGGCCGCGGTGGTGCTGGCTCTCTACGTACAGTTTCATCTGCTTGAAGAACGTAGTGTCGCCCAATACCGGGTCGGGATAGTTGTTCAGGTAGTTGGCGAAAGCGGTAAGCGTCTGGCTCGTGGCGAACGGCCATACGGCACCGTCCCATTCGCAGCGGCCTACGCCGTGGCTTCTGAACTCGGGATGACGGCGCTCGGCCGTGGTGAGTCCGTAGGGAGCGGAGAATCCGTCCTCGTCTTCAAGCTGCAGCCAAGCCGTGTCGTAAGTTTTTGCATCGGGCAGGTTGAAGTACCATGGAATGTAGCCTATCGCCTCGCGCACGGCAGCTGCGGTGTCGCCTCTTACCGTCTCGAAGAATGAGTGCTTCCCGTTCCACAGCCTGCCTTGTATCAGGCTCTTCATGGTGTCGGCTTCGAGGTTGTATGTGTTAGCTTTAGACGCGTCGCCGGCCAAAAGGTTTAACTCGGCCAATGCCCGTGCGTTACCGTACATGTAGCTGTTTATCGTCGGACGGGCGTACTGCTTGCGGCGGCCTCCGCTTATGCTTTCCTCCATTCCGTCCTGCACGTCGCCCTGCCAGTAGAGTCCGTTCTTCAGGCGGTTGGTGCTCTTCCATCGTGCGTATTCCTCCTCTAGCGACGGCTTGAGGCCGAGTACGAACGCCGTGTCGCCGAGCACTTTGTAAGCCTCGTAGACGGCGGCCGGGTTCCAAGAGCTGAACTTGTTCATCTTCGTCATGGCCTTGCCGTCGTTGCCGTGGTACCACGTGTTGAGTATCTGGTGCAGATACGTAGTGTCGCGCAGCCAGCGTGTCTCCATTATGTGGTGGCCTACGGCGCAGGCTATGAGGTTGTACTTGTCGGCGTAAGAACGCTGTACGAGGAACTCGGTCATGCCGAGGCCTACGGGAGTGCGCTTGATATGCTTGCGCAGCGACCACCAGCGGAAGTAGTAAATCTCCTCCATGTCCTTGTCGGGGCAGTCGAAGAGGGGGATGTTGCGCGCCATCCACTCCGACGACTTGCTGTTGGGTATGTAGGTTACGATGTTCTCGTCCTCCATGGTGTTGAAGCGGTCGGCGTAGTGCTTGTAGTCGTCGTACCTGAGGACTGTGGCTCCCGCGTCGGCATCGGCCGACTTGGTGGTGAGGTTCGATATGGCGAACGTGGCTATAGGGTCTTCCTCGTCGGCGCGCGGCATGTCGACGTACTGGTCGGCAGGGGTCTCGATGTCGGGCTTGTCAAACAGGTTGCCGGTGCGGAACACGATGCGCGTTATAGCGTCGACGGGCGTGTCGAACATGCGCGCCGTGGCCTTCTTGCCGTTTACGAAGTAAGTGCCTACGTGGCCGTCGACCGAGAGCACGGCCTTAATATGGTAGGGCTTGCCCGCCTCGTAGTTCTTAAGCATGCCGCCGTAGCGCGCTCCGCCCTTGACTCTCATAGTCGCGGTTGAATCCAGGACGATGCGCGAGCACATGTTGCCTTTTGCGTCGAGGAATTCGATGTTGAGCTGTCCGTGGTCGTTCTGCATGGCCTTAACGTCGAATTCAACTACGAGCTCCTTCGTTGCGGGGATTACTTTTTCGACCGTAGCGTAGTCGTAAGGATCCTTGTCGCTGAGGGTCAACCATTCGCCGTCGAGCCTTACCGGGGTCCAAAGGCCCGAGCGGAGGTTCCAGTCGCTCATGTCGGCCAGTTTCTTATACTTGGCGAAGTTGCCCGACGCATGTTCGGTGGCTTCGAGCTTGACGGGCACCTGCACGCAGGCCACCCAGATGTCTTCCTTGTTCTGGCTGTAGGTTATCCATAGGTTGCCGTCCTTGGGCGTGCCGTTGCCTTCGAGTATGCCGCGGGTGTACTGCGGCCCGTAGCTCTTGTAGTTGCCCCAGTGGCGTTCGGGGGTGACGTCGCCGCAGACAAGGTTGAGGGTGGTGTACTCGAGGCCGTCCTTGCTCAGCGATATGCCCAGCGGCCAGCGGTATTCGGCCGGGTTGTAAACGGTGGCGTAAGTGCCGTCGGAAAGGCGCTGGCCCCATATCTTCGCGTTGGAGTTGACGAAGCCGTGGGCGCGCGGCGCCGGGTAGCGCCAGGTGTTGCCGCCGTCGCTGCTGATGCTTGTGAGGGCGTGTTTCCACAGGCCCACCTTGCGCCCGTCGGGCAGGGTGTAGCCGCTGAACGCCTTGTAGGGGGTCTTAAGCGGCAGTATGTCGTCGCCGCGGTCGGCCTCCTCGGCCCACTGCATGCGCATCATCGGGTCGGCGATAAGCTCGTCGCAAGCCTTTACGAACTCCTTGTCCTTTGAATTCTTATAATAGGGGAAGTCGGTGTTCTTCTCGTTGAATCCGTGGTTGTAGTAAATGAAATATACCGGGCCGAACGAGCCGTCGGCCTTTATCTCCCTTGCCACGCGGCCTATGCCGTTGCCGTCGTTGGGATGATCCTTCGGCGTGAGGGCCACGTTGTAGTTGCCGAGGGCTATCAGCTTCTTGCCGTTCTTCGACACGTAGAAGCCCACGCGCTGGTGCATCACGGCCTTAAGGTCCTTGGCCACGATGCCGGGCAGCGACTCCTTGGTGAAGCCGTCGGGCACGTCGTACTCGGGAAACAGCACTACGGGCTCGGTCCAGGTGTAGCCGTCGTCCGAGGTCTGCAGCATCGTGCGTCCCGGCGGCTCGTGTTCGCTGCGCGGGTTGGTCAGGTAGTGCATGTAGAACTTACCGTTCCAGTAGGCCATCATCGGCTGGTGGTCGTACATCCAGTTGTCGCCGCTGCGCATGGTCTGGATGTTGTGCACGCCGACGACTGGCGACAGTCCGCCGTCGTGGCGCGCCGGGGTGGCCACCACGCTGCCCGTATAGTGCACTGCGTCGCGGTTCTGCTTGATGAGGTTCTGCACAATCTCCTCCGATGCCATGAACACTGTGCCGTGCTTGTGGCCTACGGGGAAGCTGACGGCGCCCGTGCGGTCTTGGAATGTCTTGAAGTCCTTAGTCCTTGCCGCGCCGTATATGCCGTGGCGGTAAGAGTCGTAGTATATGTAATACCAGCCCTCGGCCTGCGCCGTGGTAGGCCCTTCGGTGAAACTCTCGGTGAACGGCTCCGAGGCCTTGCTCCAGGGGCCGTAGGGCGATGAGGCGAACGCCACCTTAAGGTTGCGCTGCTTGCGCGAGTTGTCCTTGAGCACCATTACGTAGTCCTTGTCGCCGCGCTTCAGTATCGTTGCGTCGATGCAGCTGAAGTCGGGGTCGATAAGCACTTTGGCCTTGCTGAACTTCTTGAAGTCCTTGGTCGTCACGTAGTAAAGGCGGTGGTTGTTGTAGTGGTCTTCCTCGTAGTCGGGGAACTTGCCCGGCACGCACGACGCCCATACTATCATGTATTGCTTCTTAACGTCGTCGTAGAACAGCTCGGGCGCCCATACGTTCACCGTCGTGGGATCGTCCATTACGTTGATGAGGCGCGGCTCGCTCCAATGGATGAGGTCTTTTGACGAGGCGTAGCCGAAGCCCTTGTCGCCTTTCCAACTCGATGTCCACACGAGGTGGAACGTGCCGTCGGGGCCTTTGACTATCGACGGGTCGCGCATCACTTTCTGCGTGCCGACCTCGGGGCGCAGGAACGTTCCTTGTATGGTGTCCCACCGCAGGCCGTCATAGCTGTAGATGAAACGCAAGCCTTCGTTGGCCGGTTCGCGGAATGACGTGGATACGTAAACGTCCTTGGCCGACGTAATGCCGGTTATCATCGTTGCCGCGACAACGATGGCTGACAAAAAAAGTTTTCTCATTATTTAATTAACTTGTTTACTTGCTGTTTTCCGGTATGACGGCCGTGGCGGCGGTTTGTAATCATCATCCCATATATTATTGTATTTATTTCACTTTCATTGTGATTCAATGCCGTGCCTCACGGCACGGCGTATGTCACAGGCGCAAATGACATATTGTCAACATAATGCTGGAACAGCTGTGCAAAATGTCAATCATAAAAGGTCCGTTGAAATGTCGGAAACAGGCTTTTACGGCCTTGTCTTTTTGCTTTATGAGGATGGAACGCCGGCCTTTCTAGCGCGGAACGTAAGCCTTTGCGCCGCAAAATACCGTGTTCGGCCGTGTAAAATGCCGCTTTTGGCTGTGCGAAATGCCGCAGTTTCCGCCCGTATATGCGTGCTTTTGCCCGCTTTATGTGTATGCCGGAGTTGCACACTTTCCGTCGTCAACAGCCATGAGCCTGATAATCTTATAGTTACGTTTGCACGCATTTTACGGCGTTTTTCCGCATGGGCGTTCTTTATTTTGAAAATAACGTATTCTCAGACGTTTGTCTTAAATCAGAATGTCGCCGTTTTTCATAATATTGTTGCTTTTTGTCGTCGTTGCAACGTTCTGTCTTTTACGGCATGCCTCATATTGAAGCTTTGTGTAATAAAATGAAATAAATATTTGTGTTTGTGTTTGCAGATTGATGAATATTTATTATCTTTGCCGACATATTTATTGGTAATTCTGTAATAATATGAGCAAATTGATAAAACCTATCGGTTATAAGCCGCTCCTTGACATGCGGCAGACGGAACAAGGTATAAAACTGATAAAGGAGTTTTTCCAGATGAACCTTTCAACGGAACTGCGGTTGCGGCGTGTCACGGCTCCGCTGTTCGTCCTGAAAGGGCTTGGCATAAACGACGACCTTAACGGCGTGGAGCGGCCCGTGACGTTCCCCATAAGGGACTTGGGCGACGCCGAGGCGGAGGTGGTGCATTCCTTGGCGAAGTGGAAAAGACTTACGCTCGCCGATTACAAGATTGAGCCTGGGTATGGTGTTTATGCCGACATGAACGCCATACGTGCCGACGAGGAGCTTGACAACCTGCATTCGCTATATGTGGACCAATGGGACTGGGAGGCCGTGATGACGGCCGGGCAGCGCAACCTCGGGTTTCTTAAGGATGTGGTACGCAGGATTTATTCGGCAATACGGCGTACTGAGTTTCTTGTCTGTGAGCGTTATCCTGAGATAAGGCCTTTTCTGCCGGAGGAAATCCGTTTCATCGAGAGCGAGGAACTTCTGCAGATGTATCCCGGTAAGAGCGTCAAGGAGCGTGAGGACCTGATAGCCAAGGAATACGGCGCCGTGTTTATAATAGGTATAGGCGGCAAGTTGTCGAACGGAGAGCCGCACGACGGCCGTGCGCCCGACTATGACGACTGGACCACGCCGAACAGCGACGGTTGCAAGGGGCTGAACGGCGACATACTTATATGGTATCCTACGCTCGGCCGCGCCGTCGAACTTTCGTCCATGGGCATACGTGTGGATAGGGAGGCGTTGCTGCGCCAGTTGGAAATAGCCGGTCAGTCAGACCGTAAGGAATTGTATTTCCACAGGAAGCTGCTTGCCGGCGAACTGCCGTTAAGCATCGGCGGCGGAATAGGGCAGAGCCGCCTGTGCATGGTCTTGCTCCATAAAGCCCACCTCGGTGAAATACAGGCGAGCATCTGGCCGCGGGAGATGCTTGACGAATGTGCCTCGCTCGGCATGGCGGTAATATGAGGATGGATTTTGTTTATATATTTCTTTAAAAGGCTTCGGACGGTGCGAGAATATCATACCGTCCGAAGCATCGTTGTTTAGTGCCCTTATTTGTATAGGGCTTTGCCCAAATCTTCCAGTCCGGCTTCTCCTGGCAAGCCGGGCCAGGCCTGTTTCATGGCATCTACGAAAGCCTGTGCAGTCTTGTTCTCCGCAAGCAGTTCTTTCATCTTTTTCAGGTAAGCGATTTTGAACTCCACTGCATCACGCTCAGCCGCACCGCCGTGTCCGCCGATAAACAAAGTCGCACCCGATGCCAACGAGTTTTCCGCTTCGGAGATTTCTGCGTCAACGGCAGCTGGCGAGGAAACCTGCAGGTGGCTGACATGCGCCTTTGCCGGAGTCCAATGGGTGTAATAAGCCTTTCCGCCAATCAGTATGCTTGCGCCGGGAAAATCTGATGCCGCACCGTGGCGGAACTCGAAAGTAACGCCTGCCCACGTCTGTGTTGCGTTGAAAGGCACTTCCGAAACCTTGCCTGTTGGCATGGCTGTCATTGCGTCGCCGAATGCTTGGGTGAAGCCCTTCATCATGCCTCCGTACACTTCGCCTTTTGTGAATTCAGGCATACCCTGCGCCATTACCACGTCATGGTTGCCGGTTCCTCCGACGTGGTAGTCTGTGATGCGTGTTTCCACGGGTTTATCCAACTTGGAAAGGTAGGTGTCAAATTCAGCCACATTGTCCTTGAACAGCGGCTGCTCCATTGTTACAAGGGCATCTTTGCCCTCAATGATGTAACTTGCATCGCCCAACGCATCGTTGGTGTAGTAAACATGCAGTTTGCAATTGCCTAGGTCGTGTACCTCGAAACGTCCTTTGGTCTGTGCCATAGCTGTGATTGTTAAGAGATTGAACAAAATGAATAATGCCTTTTTCATTGTTTCTGCCTTTAATTTTGAGTTATACAATAATTTACTTAATATCCGATAGTAAAACGCTCATAATGATGTTTCGGACTTTCCAGTTCATCCACCATTGCCACGGCATAGTCTTCCACGGAAATGTGGCTGTTACCATTCTCATCCACGATAAGGTCATCCTTGCCCAAACGGAATTGCCCTGTCCGCTTTCCGGGTTCAAGCGTACCTGCCGGAGAGAAGAAAACCCAGTCAATGTCCTTCTCATTCATCAATGTGTTCAGGTAGAACTCGCCGAGCGACTTGACACC
>CALUIJ010000152.1 GCA_944320675.1 uncultured Prevotella sp. | reverse complement strand
AGTCCTTTCGTCGTGCTCTGATGCCGTCACACGACCGCATCCCGCATTAATCCGCATTTCTACGGGCTGTGCCGGGGAAAGGGGCAGGTTGGATACGCGTTACTCACCCGTGCGCCGGTCGCCATCGCAGGTGGCAAGCCACCTACATGCTGCCCCGCGACTTGCATGTGTTAAGCCTGTAGCTAGCGTTCATCCTGAGCCAGGATCAAACTCTACATTGTATATAATTGACTTTTTATTTTTCTTGTTCCTTACAAGGCTGCGCCCTTCCCGAAGGACAGGGCAGCCATGCTGCTCCTCGTCTGTACCAGTCTTTCAAAGAACTTCGCTGTTCGTAAGGGGTAACCCCTGAAAAGCGGATGCAAAAGTACTGCCTTTTACCCAAACCGCCAAAACATTACACGGAAAACTTTCAAATATACCCTCTTTTTAACATCAGTTCACAAAACAAAACGTTTCCCAATGACCATACACATTATTATATATAGTCATGATGCGGATTAAGGATAATAAAAACGCAGGAGAAAAGATGCACCGCCAAGCAGACTGAAATGGCATAAAAAAGCGTGGAAATTCCAAAAGACGGTGTTTTACATGATAAAAGGCCGCCTTTCGGAGTGTGAAAAGCGGCCTTTTACGACACAAGACACGGCCTTTTGGAAAAGCGTGCCCGACGACGGCCTCAACCGTTTACGCATGAAGCTACGTAATCGGCAAAGAGTCCGAGGCCCTTAAGCATGACCGAGCGCGGGCAGGCGATGTTCATCCTGACGAAAGGATGGTCGTGCTCGCCGTACATGTCGCCGCCGTTGAGCCAAAGTTTCTTTTCCGACAAGAGCTCGTCAACGATGACCGACGACGGTTTTCCAATGGCGGCGCAGTCGAGCCATACGAGGTAAGTACCCTCAAGCTTGGTTACGGGTATCTGTGGAAGGTTGGCGGCAAAGAAGCTCTTGAGACATTCGTAATTGCCATGCAGGTAAGCCAAGAGTTCGTCGAGCCACTCTCCGCCGTGGTTGTAGGCGGCCTGCAGGGCGGTGACCCCGAACACGCCGACGTCGCAAACCTCGTTGATGTTTACGGCGCGGTCGACTCGGCGGCGCACATCTTCGTCGGCAACTGTTATGTTGGCAATCTGCAGTCCGGCGATGTTGAAGGTCTTCGTCGGGGCGGTGCACGTGGCCGAGGCCATGAGGAAGCCGTCAGACAGCGACGCGAAAGGCGTATACTTGTATCCAGGCATTACGAGGTCGCAGTGAATTTCGTCGGCAACCACGAACACGCCGTGCCTAAGGCAGATGTCGCCCATACGCCGCAGTTCGCCAGGAGTCCACACGCGCCCGGCCGGGTTGTGGGGATTGCAAAGCAGGAACACCTTGACCGCCGGGTCGGCGGCCTTGCGCTCGAAGTCGTCGAAATCGACCGTATAAGTGCCGCCGGCGTAAACAAGCTTGTTGACGGCCGTCAGGCAGCCGTTGTTGCGTATCGAAGAAAAGAAGCAGTTGTAAACCGGGGTCTGCACGAGCACCTTGTCGCCGGGCGAGGTCATGGCCTTGATTACGGCCGAAACGGCAGGCACCACGCCGCTGGTGTAAATCATCCACTCGCGCCGCATCAGCCAGCCGTGGCGGCGGTTGAACCAGTCGACCACGGCCTCGTAATACGAGTCGGGCACATGTTCGTAGCCGAACACGCCGTGGGCGGCCCTGCGGGCAACAGCCTCGACGACGCAGGGGGCCGTGCGGAAGTCCATGTCGGCCACCCACATGGGCAACACGCCGGCGGCGCGCCCGCCGTCCCACTTCTCGCTGTCGGAACCACGGCGGTCGACAATCTCATCAAAATTAAATTTCGCCATACATTAATATATTATATCCATAAAAAGTATTCACCGTAAACCGGAGCGGCGGCGCAACGGCCCGCCGCCGGGCCGGGGAATGCCGCCAGGCCATAAAAAGCGGCATTACGGACAGTCATCCGACGTGCAAAAATACAAAAGAAAAAGCAGAATAATGTAAACATTTTACTGCAAGACTGACCTATTTCACTAAATTGCAAAAAAACACAAAAAAACAGATACGCCTATGGATGTTTTTTTGTAATTTCGCAGGACGAATCCCGCAAACGCAGGAACGACACGCATAATAAAACATATTAACAAGAAAAAATGGACAAGAACAAAGTTAAACCGTCAGAAGGCAAACTGGGTATCCTCTGCGTAGGGTTAGGAGCCGTAAGCTCGACATTCATCACCGGCACGCTGATGATACGCAAGGGCATGGGCAAGCCCGTAGGCTCAATAACGCAAATGGCGAAAATACGCGTAGGCAAGGGCGAAAAGGCCGCATACAAGCATGTGGCCGAAATAGTGCCGATGCCGTCGCTCGACGACATCGTGTTCGGCGCATGGGACATCCTGCCCGACAACGCTTTCGAGAGCGCGATGCACGCCGAGGTGCTGAGGGACAGGGACATCTATCCCGTAAAGGAGGAGCTTGAGAAAATAGTCCCGATGAAAGGCATATACGACCCCGACTACGTGAAGGCTCTCGAGGGCACATGGACAAAGGACACGGCGCTGACACGCTGGGAGCTCATGGAGCAGGCGCGCGAAGACATCCGCTCGTTCAAGGAAAAGAACGGATGCGGCAGGATAGTAGTAATATGGGCGGCATCGACCGAAATCTACGTTCCGCGCCATAAGGACGTACACGACAGCCTCGAGGCGTTCGAGGCGGCCATGAAGGCCGACGACCGCGCCCACATATCGCCGTCGATGTGCTACGCCTACGCAGCCATGTCGGAAGGCGCGCCGTTCATAATGGGCGCCCCCAACACGTGCCTCGACATACCGGCAATGTGGCAGTACGCCGAAAAGACGGGCACGCCGATAGCCGGAAAAGACTTCAAGACCGGACAGACAATGATGAAGACCGTGCTCTCAGCAGCGTTCCGCACACGCATGCTGGGCGTAAGCGGATGGTTCTCGACCAACATCCTGGGCAACCGCGACGGCCTCGTGCTCGACGTGCCCGAGAACTTCAAGACCAAGGAAGTCAGCAAGCTCGGCGTAATAGACACCATACTTAAGAAAGACGAATATCCCGACCTCTACGGCGACATATTCCACAAGGTGCGCATCAACTATTATCCGCCGCGCAACGACGACAAGGAAGGATGGGACAACATCGACATATTCGGATGGATGGGCTACCCGATGCAGATAAAGGTTGACTTCCTCTGCAAGGACTCTATACTGGCCGCGCCGCTGCTGCTCGACCTCGCCCTGCTGTCAGACCTCGCCCTGCGCGCCGGCAAGAGCGGCATACAGACATGGCTGTCGTTCTACCTCAAGAGCCCGATGCACGACGACGGGCACGAACCAGTGCACGACCTGTTCCAACAATACACCATGCTGAAGAACGCCATACGCGAAATGGGCGGATATGAAGCCGATGAAGAGATTGACTGACAAGAAGACCGCATTACGCTTGATATCACAATCGCTGCCAATAACCTTGGCGGCGATTGTGCTTGTTATATACGGCTCGACTTTCCTGCCGTTCACCACGCCGGGGATGGAACGCTGCGCGGCTCTGGTCGAAAAGGCATCTTACTACCAGATAAGCTCAGGCGGCAAACCCTCCGTATGGTTCAAGAGCCTCGGCGAAGGTTGCACGCTTGACGGACTGTCGCTTGAAGCCGGCCCGGCAGTAACGACAAAGACCTACGCTACCGGCTGCTGGGTGAACGAGTACCCAATATTCCCCTCGTGCCCGGGACTGCTGCTGACGACCAACAACGACAGCGCAGCGGAAAAAGCCGTAGCCGGGGCGAACAAGGACATACGCGCCGTAGTAAGGAACGAGGCCGGAAGGCTGGCCGCCGCCATAAGGCGACTGGAGCAAAAGGAAGAGGAAGCCGATTATTACATGAGGGTGCACAACGTGAACGACGACGGCTACAACGTGATGGCCGCATACGCCGAGGATATAAGGCGGCGGAAAGACAAGGCCGGAAGGCTGGCCGGCGCACTGAAGGCCCTGGCGGACAACAAGGACATGAAGATGACGCTCGTGACAAGCTACACCTTATTATACTACAACGACACGGCAAAACAGATTACGCGCACCCCGTGCCGCATACTGACACAAACGCGAACCGCGCCGCTGCGCCTCCTGCAAACGTCGAGCAGGCGAAAGCCCGACGGGGCGACGGCCGTATACCTGCACCAATGGCTCACGCCGTCGCCCGCCGCAGGCGACGGCATACTGACCGTAGCAATACCCGGATGTTCGCAATATGGGTTCGCCCCGGGGCAGGCCAAGGCGAAAGCCTTCAGCGGACACGCCGACGGGGATTCGGGCCACGGCACGCCCGAAACACTTGCGCCCGACGGCTCGGCGGTGTTCACCGCCGGCGGAATGTACGCAGGCTTAAGCATAGGCGGTAAAATAGTAAAAACCAACCGGACCGGATTCGGGCTGAAAAACCTACGGCGATGAGAAAGTGGGCCATAATATCATTGGCGGTTACGGCTCTGCTGCTGTCGGCATGCGGCAGACAGCCGTCAGCAGGCACGGCAACGACAGCCGACGGCCCTTACCGCTACCAAGGCGAAACGGCCGACGGCCTTTACGACGGCTACGGCGTACTCACATATAAGGACAGCACCGTGTACAGCGGGCAATGGCGCAAGGGCAAAAGGCACGGCTACGGCACAACGACAGACCGGCACGGACGCACGGTAACCGCCCTTTGGCGGTGCGACAGCATCGTAACAGGAGAAATAAGCTACCCGGACGGAACTTACCGCGGCGAACTTGACTCATGCTTCGCCCCCGACGGACACGGCATTTACCGCGGACGCGACGGCAGTTATTACGACGGAGCCTGGCGCAGGGGCGTGCGCAACGGATTCGGATGCGGAATAGAGGCCGACGGGAAAATGAAAGTAGGCGAATGGAAAGACGGCAAATACCGCGGCGAACGCATGACCTACACCGACGAAAGGATTTACGGCATCGACATATCGCGCTACCAGCACGGCAAAGGGCGCAAGAAATACGCCATCAACTGGGACAGGCTGCGCATCACCCACCTTGGCAGCATCAGCCGTAAGAAAGTGAGCGGGAAGGTTGACTATCCGGTATCGTTCGTCTACATAAAATCAACCGAGGGCATAAGCGTGCGCAACCCGTATTACCTGTCTGACTACCGCCAGGCCCGCCGCCACGGCATACCATGCGGAGCCTACCACTTCTTCTCGCCCACTTCCCCGGCGGCGAAACAGGCTTATTACTTCCTGCGCAACTCAAGGTTCGCCAAAGGCGACTTTCCGCCAGTACTCGACGTGGAGCCGACACCGTCGCAAATAAAAAAGATGGGCGGCGCGGCAGCCATGTTCGGGCGCATACGCACTTGGCTCGACATCGTAGAGAAACGCACCGGCGTGCGCCCGATACTGTATGTCAGCCAACAATTCGTAAACAAATACCTGCCATCGGCTCCCGACATAACAAGCAAATACCTTATATGGATAGCCCGCTACGGCGAATACAAGCCCGAAGTAAGGCTCGTGTTCTGGCAACTCTGCCCCGACGGGCGCGTAAACGGAATCCGCGGCGACGTTGACATAAACGTGTTCAACGGCTACCACGACCGTTTTGAGCTGTTCCTCAACAACGAGAGAATCAAATAAACAGACAAGGCGCAAGTGGCAGGCAGACGGGTGGCGGGCAGACAAGGAGATTCGTAAAAGGCCGATAGGAAGTAACAGATGAATACCAAACATATCTTCTTGCCACCTGCCTGCCAGCCGCCCATCAGCCCGCAGTACGCCTGTTTCTTTTCAAAAAAAAACGTAATAATTTTTGCAATTGAGCCAAAATTCAGTATCTTTGTAACAAGCAAAGACATAATACGGAAAAAAATGACACAGGAAGAAAAGACCACGATAGAAGAAAAAATAGTCGACGTGCTGAAAACCGTCTACGATCCGGAGATACCCGTAAACATCTACGACCTGGGACTTATCTACAAGATCGACGTGAAAGACGACGCCACGGTGGACATCGACATGACCTTCACCGCGCCGACGTGCCCTGCGGCCGACTTCATACTTGAGGACGTAAGGCAGAAAGTAGACACGCTCGACGACGTGAAATCAGCTACGGTGAACCTCGTATTCGAGCCGGCTTGGGATCAAAGCATGCTGAGCGAGGAAGCAAAGCTGGAACTGGGATTAGAATAGACAAAAGCCCCGGCCGTAAAAGTAGGGGCGGCTTTAACCTTACCATCCATGCGCAAGAACATATACATACTTTCAGACGCACACTTGGGTTCATTGGCCATCGACCACGCCCGGACGCAGGAACGCCGCCTTGTGCGCTTCCTCGACGACATCAAGGCGAAGGCGGCGGCGGTTTACCTGCTTGGCGACATTTTCGACTTCTGGTACGAATACAAATATGTCGTACCGAAAGGCTACACACGCTTCCTCGGCAAGCTGTCGGAACTCACCGACATGGGCGTTGAGGTGCACTTCTTCACGGGCAACCACGACATCTGGGCATATGACTATCTCGAGAAAGAATGCGGCGTGACGCTGCACACCAAGCCTGTTACGACGGAAATATACGGGAAAATATTCTACCTGGCGCATGGGGACGGACTTGGCGACCATGACCCGAAATTCAACTTCATACGGCGCGTGTTCCACAACCGCATGTGCCAACGGATGTTCAGTGCCCTCCATCCACGCTGGGGTGTCTGGTTCGGGCTCACGTGGGCCAAACACAGCAGGCTTAAACGCGCCGACGGCAAGGAACCGCCGTATCAGGGCGAAGACAAGGAAGCACTCGTGATTTACACGAAAAAATACATGAAGACGCATCCCGACATAGACTATTTCATCTATGGGCACCGCCACATCGAGCTTGACCTAATGCTGTCGCGCAAAACACGCATGATGATTATCGGCGACTGGATATGGCAGTTCACTTATGTCGTGTTCGACGGCGAACACCTTTTTCTTGAAGAATATATAGAAGGGGAAAGCAGGCTTTGATATAAAAGTAAAAAGGTGGGAAGGCAAAATGTGGAAATACGGTTTCACCAATATCCGTTCTTTCACATTTTGCCTTTCCACCTTTTTACTTTTTCACCTTTCAGGCGTTCACCTCCTCATCTCGGCACTACCGCCGGTCATCAAGGCTTCGACCTCCTCGGCCGAAACAATGTTGTAATCACCGACGATAGTGTTCTTTAGAGCCGAACCAGCCATAGCGAAATCAAGCTTCTTCTGGTCGTCGGCATAATTTTGGACGGCGTAAAGCATTGCTCCAACGAATGCGTCGCCCACGCCCATGCTGTCAACAACATTGTTCACCTCGTAAGTGCGCGACACCTTCATGCCGCCGCCGGCGTACAACACCCCTTCAAGGCAATGGTGCTCCGGAGTGATGGCGTTGCGCATGCACATGAACAAATGCTTGCAACGGGGCAGACGTTCGCTGACACGTGAACAATAATCCTCATATTCATGCGCGTCAATCCGCTCGGCCCGGCTATTCACATTAAACGCTGGAGCCTTAAAGCCCAAGGCTTTCTCGTACTCGCCCGAACTGCCGAAGATTATGTCGCTACTCTGCATCAGCGGTACAAGCACTTCCTCCGCGCTACGCCCATACCGCCAAAGGTTCTTACGGTAGTTGATGTCGCACGAAACCTTTACGCCCATCCTGCCGGCCGCGGATATGGCCTCTCCGCACACGTCGGCCAAGCCTTGCGTCAGGGATGCGTTGATACCCGACCAATGGAAGATGTCTGCGCCGCGCAATGCCTCCTCCCAGTCGATCATGCCCGGCTCCAGCTTGGAAAAAGCTGAGTCATTACGGTCGTATATAACCGAGGCCGGACGCAAATCGGCAGCCTTCTCAACAATATACATGCCCAAGCGTCCGCCTTCCACCATCATCACGTCATGCGTGCACACCTTGTGCTCACGCAGTTTCATAAGGCACACCTTGCCCAGAGGATTGTCGGGCAACGCCGTCACAAGCGCCGACTCGCCGCCGTAAGCGGCTATCGAGACGGCAACATTGACCTCACTGCCGCCGAAATTAGCATCAAAGCTCCGGACCTGTTGCAAGCGCAGGTTGCCAGGCGTGGTAAGGCGCAGCAGCATCTCACCGAAAGTTACAATTTTCTTACCCATAACCAATTAACAGATTTGAAAGTTAAACACAGACAAACAAGAAGCATCCCTTTACCTTCTACATAAGGAAAGGGATGCCGACGGTTAAAAGACAAGCCTGTTATTTCAACAGGTTCATCGTGTCTGTTGCGATCATAAGCTCCTCGTCGGTAGGTATCACGCATACCGTAACCTTTGAGTCGGGTGCGGAGATAACAGCTTCCACGCCGCGGACGCCCTTGTTCTTCTCCTTGTCAAGCTTCACGCCCATGTACTCCATGTTCTCGCAGACGGCCTCGCGCATCTGGTACTGGTTCTCGCCTACGCCGGCTGTGAACACGATGATGTCACATCCGCCCATGGCTGCGGCGTAAGCGCCGACATACTTCTTTATACGGTAGTTGTACATGTCAAGGGCAAGCTTGGCGCGCTCGTCGCCGTTGGCCACGGCGTCGTCAATCTCGCGCATGTCTGACGAAATGCCCGTTATGCCGAGCACGCCGCTTTTCTTGTTAAGCAGGTTCGACATGCCGTCGGCGTCAAGGCCGAGTTTCTTCTCAAGGAACGTAACGGCTCCGCCGTCGATGTCGCCGCTGCGCGTGCCCATCATAAGGCCCTCGAGCGGAGTAAGGCCCATCGAGGTGTCAACACACTTGCCGTTCTCAACGGCCGCCACACTGCCGCCGTTGCCGATGTGGCAGGTTATGATTCTCTTCTCGCCGTAATTTACGCCGAGGAACTCGCAAACCCTTTGTGAAACATAACGGTGGCTCGTCCCGTGGAAACCGTAACGGCGCACGCCGTACTTCTCGTAAAGTTCGTAGGGGATGGCATACAGGTAAGAGTGCGCGGGCATCGTCTGGTGGAAAGCCGTGTCAAACACGCCGACCTGGGGAAGTCCGGGCATCAGTTCGCTTACGGCCTGCACGCCCTTGAGGTTGGCGGGATTGTGCAGCGGCGCAAGGTCGCTTACCGACTTGAACACGTCGAGGACCTCGTCGGTGAGCACGACGCTCTTGTTGAACTTCTCGCCTCCGTGCACCATACGGTGGCCTACGGCGTCGATTTCGTCAAGACTCTTGATCACCCCGATCTCAGGGTCGGTGAGCAACGAGAAGATGAACTTCACGCCTTCCGTATGCTCAGGAATGTCGTGCATCACCTTCTTCTTCGTGCCGTCAGGCATTTTCACTTTCACAAAAGCTTCGTCAAGGCCTACGCGCTCAGCTCCGCCTGATGTCATGACCGACTTGTCGTCCATGTTGTAAAGCGCATATTTGATGGACGAGCTACCGCAATTTAAAACAAGTATCTTCATAGTTGATTATTTGAACTACCAATAACTATTAAATGTCCTTACTTCTTGGCATCCATTGCCTGGCAAGCCGTGATGGCGACCAGCTTGTATATGTCTTCCACGGAGCAGCCGCGGCTGAGGTCGTTCACAGGACGTGCGATGCCTTGGAGGATGGGGCCTATGGCATCGGCACCGCCGAGGCGCTGAACGAGCTTATAGGCGATGTTGCCCACCTCGAGGCACGGGAATACAAGAACGTTGGCGTGCCCGGCGATTTCGCTTCCGGGAGCTTTCTTCTCGCCCACCGAGGGGACAAGAGCCGCGTCGGCCTGCATCTCGCCGTCAACCTTAAGCGTGGGAGCCAATTCCTTGGCCAGCTTGGTAGCCTCTACCACCTTGTCGACAACCTCGTGCGAGGCGCTGCCCTTCGTCGAGAAGCTGAGCATGGCCACGCGCGGCTCGGCGAAACCTGCCACCGACTTAGCCGTCTCGGCCGTACATACGGCAATCTGCGCCAACTGGCCGGCGTCGGGAACGGGCGTAACGGCCACGTCGCCAACGACGAGCACGCCGTTCTCGCCGTATTCGGGCTTCTTCGTCACGAGCAGCATGGCGCCGCTTACGCAAGTGATGCCCGGCTTGCACTTGATGATCTGCAAGGCGGGGCGCAGCGTCTCGGCCGTAGTGCTGAGCGCGCCTGAAATCTGTCCGTCGGCGCCTCCGGTCTTGATGATCATGCATCCCAAGTAGAGCGGGTCCTTGACAAGCTCGCGTGCCTGCTCGATAGTCATGCCCTTCTTCTTGCGCAGCTCGGCCAGCAGGGCGGCATACTCCTCGCTCTTAGGATTGTCCTCAGGGTCGATGATGGTGGCCTTGCCGATGTGCTCCAGCCCCCACTTCCCTGCCAGTGAGGCTATTTCGCCGGGATTGCCGATAAGGACGATGTCGGCCACTTCGTCGGCCAACACCATGTCGGCCGCTCTCAATGTGCGCTCTTCCGTTGCTTCGGGGAGCACGATGCGCTGCTTGTCGCTTTTAGCGCGTGCGATGATTTGTTGTACTAAATCCATAGTTTTGTAGTTTATAAGAAAGTATGTGTTTTTGTAATTTCGATATTGCAATCCTCCGCATTTGCAAAAATAGGAAAAATAATCCGAATGCGTCCGCATTTACGCAAAAAAGAGCAGTTTTGCTTACAAAAACTATCGCAATACGGAAAGTTTTCATATCTTTGCCCCCGATATGAAACGTGTCAATATAACAACATTCGCGTTCCTCGCCCTCCTGACGGCGACGAGCGTTGAGGCATGGGGCAAGGACGTGCTCCTGCCATACGGCGACATGAACCGTTGGACGATCAGGAAGATACACGAGTCGGCAGTAATCGGAGGCAACACGAAGACCCTTTACGCCATAGGCCCCAACCGCACCATCGACGGCAACAAGCCCTACGTCAACGGGGGCGGCTCGCCCTGGGCCACGTCGAACGTCATGGCAAAGGTCATGGGCGTGGTGAAGACAAACAACTGCGTCTACCGCGAGCGCCACGGCAGCGGATACTGCGCCAAGCTCACCACGCATATAGAAAAGGTGAAAGTGGCAGGCCTGTTCAACATCAACGTGCTCGCCGCCGGCTCGATGTACCTCGGCGACATGCGCGAGCCCATCAGCGGCACGAAGGACGGGGTGAAGGCCATGAACTGCGGAATACGCTTCAACCAACGCCCGAAAGCCTTGAAATTCGACTACAGGGTGCACGTGGCCGACTCGCCAAGCAGGATCAAGCTGACGGGATTCAGCAAGCGCAAGACCGTGCCCGGCAAGGACTGCGCCGTAGCCGTACTCCTGCTGCAGAAACGCACCGAGGACGCCAACGGCAACATAACGGCCAAGCGCGTCGGCACGATGGTGGTAAAATACAGCAAGAGCACCAACGGATGGGTGAACAACGCCACGTATGACATAATGTACGGCGACATCAGGAACAACCCACGCTACGACGCGGCCACGATGAAGCTGCGCTCTACCGACTACGCGCGCAACAGCAAGGGCAAGAGCGTGCTCGTGAAGGAGACGGGATGGGCCTCGGCCGGCGAGACCCCGACGCACATGATACTCCAATTCGCCTCCAGCCACGGAGGGGCTTTCATCGGCTCGCCGGGCAACACATTGTGGATTGACAACGTAAGGCTGGTATACTGACCGGCCGCATAACACGACCAAAAAAAATGACCAAACAGCTACTCCTTACCGCATTATTATCGGCGTCCTGCGCGGCCGCGGCCGCATTCCCCTCACAGTCGGGAAGCATGCGCGGCGACACCGCCGCGGCCGTTGCAGCCCACCCGGCTGACAGCGCCGCGAAGAAAAGCTTCGGCAAGAAACTGCTTGACTATTTCCGCAACTCTAACAAGATTGACAGGACGAAGGCCATTGACTTCGGCATACTCGGCGGCCCCCACTTCAGTTCGGACACAGGACTTGGGATAGGGCTTGTCGGCCTCGGCCAGTATTTCCAGGACAAGCACGACACCGTATCGCCGCCGTCGGACATAGCCATCTTCGGCGACATAACAACAAAACAGTCGTACACGCTCGGAATACGCGGCACCCACATCTTCCCTTACGACAAGGGGCGCATTGAATATACCATAGCCGTAAACTCGTTCAAGGCGAAATTCTGGGGCATCGGCTACGAAATGGGCAACGACGACGCGAACGAGGGCATAATGAAGAGGCTCAAGATTGTGGCGAACGCAAGCTTCCTGTGGCAGGTCGCCGACAACATGTTCATCGGCCCGGCCGTCACTTACGACTACGTCGACGCGCACGAGATAAACCGCCCCGAACTGCTTCTGGGGCAAGACCCGAAAGCATGGAACGTAGGAGCCGGACTGACCTTCGTCTACGACTCGCGCGACATACTCACACGCCCGACGAAAGGCGTTTACATCAACATATCGCAGATGTTCCGCCCGCGCTTCCTCGGCAGCGGCTATTCATACTCCACCACCGACTTCCGCTTCGACACATACGGCAAGCTGTGGAAAGGGGCGATACTCGCGGCCGACTTGCGCGGAACGCTCAACTTCGGCGACCCGTCGTGGGGCATGATGGCGCAGGTGGGCAACTCGTTCTCCATGCGCGGATACTACGGCGGACGCTACCGCGACAAGCATAAGACGGAAACGCAGATAGAACTCAGGCAACACATCTACAAACGCCACGGCATGGCCGTCTGGGGCGGCGTGGGCACGGTGTTCGACAAGTTCAGCTCTGTCCACTTCGACCGCCTGCTGCCCAACTTCGGCATCGGCTACCGCTGGGAGTTCAAGAAGAACGGCAACATCCGCCTTGACTACGGCTTCGGCAAGAACGGGATATCGGGCTTCGTGTTCAACATCAACGAAGCGTTCTAAGCCGGATTGGAATTTCTTAAATTGCATACCGGAATTTATCATTACCTACGCCTCCTTCGGACTTTACGCAAACAATGGTAATCACAAATTCCAAATTCACGATTTTTCGTTAAGGCCAACCGGCCGTTATATGATTATGTGTTTATGCCGCCATCTTGCTTGCCGTTACGGCGTAAACACATAATCACATAACGGCCGGTCAGGGTTAAAGCCCAATCGTCCGGTTCGGGTTAAAGCGTCGAACCGCTGAGCGGGGCGGCCTGAGTATAAGTCCTGGCGCCAAGCTCCTTGTCGAGCATGTAGATGCCGTAGCCGTTGTCCTTTATCATCTTGATGTTGTCGATGATGGTCTGGGCGTTCTCCTCCTCTTCCACCTGCTCGTCGATAAACCACTTGAGCATGCTCTGCGTGGCGAAGTCGTTCTTCTCGTGCGTGAGGGCGTAAAGGTCGTTTATCAGCGAGGTAACCTTCTGCTCGTGCTTCAGCGTGCTCTCGAACACGTCGAGTATTCCGTCCCACTCCGTCGGAACGGCGTCGATGGCCTTCAGCTCTACGCGGCCGTTGCGCGAGTTGACGTAGTTGAACAGGATTTTAGCGTGGTCCTGCTCCTCCTGGAACTGCACCTCGAACCAGCTGGCCATGCCCGGCTGGCCGATTGAATGGCAGTAGGCTGCCATTGAAAGATACAAGTAAGCCGACCACATCTCGGCGTTTATCTGCTCGTTGAGAGCCTCTTCAATCTTCTTGTTTAACATAACGCTTAAAATTATTTTAGTTAGTCAATAAGTGTCCGCCATCAATGCGTGACAATGCAAAATTACTGAAAAAAACGACACGGCGCACTCTTTCAAGCAAATTATTTGCTATTTTCACCAAGTTTTAACCCAAACCGGCGACGCCTGCAAACTGCGGCGGATGAAACGAGCATAGCACCCGACAACTCCAAATGTATGCAGCCAAATTGTGTTGGTAAAAGGTTTTTTCCTGGATTCCGGGTCTCAGCCCGGAATTGAAAATCGCCGTTAAGGCAATGACGGTATGCAGCCGACTTTTTAGAAGAGGATGCAAGTAAGTATTAGGCTGATTGCGGATATTCATTTTACAGTTTTACCGCCATACGCCCGAATCGCTTTCTTTTTGATTTTCCTTGACGCTCAGGAATGGCTTCGTCCCGAAAAATCCGGCGGGCCGACGCATACGGACGACTCTGGAGTGTGCAAGGCTAACAACCTGGCAGCAAGCATGTTGCGCCGACAAGCAGGCAGAATGTGCATGAAAATACGCCCCGAAACCGGCCGAAAGGCCGTCTTTCAGCCGCAAAAGGCAAGCTTACGGCCAGCAATCAGCAAGCTTCGAGAAGCCAAACGGCCGTATTCCGCAACGCAAAAGACCAGCTTCCGCCACCCCGGGCACATGATTTCACGGCAGGAAGGCCTGTTTCCGGCCGTCAGGAGAGCGGCCGCGGCCCGCCGGCAATCCTATTCCGCGGAAAACCACGGACATCCCCGGCCTGACAAAATGCCGGGAAACGCGCCCCGGACGTAACACTTTGCACAAGCGGCGGAAAGGACGAGGCGCGCAAAGGCGCAATGGCACGGGGCAATATCACGGCGCATGGTTAATTTAACTCAAATCGGCCGCTATCCTTCACTTTTCCGCATTTCCGCCCATCGCCGCCGGCACGTACATTTGTCAAACTCAAACTTACGAATCGTAAACACATGCAAGTTGCCAGCCAAAACGCCTTTCAAATTGTCAATATGCAAGCAGGCATCCGCCCGAAAACGCCTGTTCCACGATTTACAAATAACAGATTTTTAGCAAATAAGTGAACTTTATACACTTTTTATGCAGGCTTAAACAAACAAAATGAAAGGGAAAAGAGTGTAAAACTTACCATATTCGCGGTTCGGACAGCCCAAAAAGAGGGTTGATTTGTTAAAAATGAGAGATACCATACACATTTTTTCATTTTTATTTCATACATGTTGAATTTATCCTTAACTTTGCAAAAACATAACACTATTAATTTATTTAAGAGAGAGTTAATATGACAATTAAAAAATTCTTACTGACATTGCTCTGCGCAGTGCTATCGGCGAACTTAGCGTTTGCCCAAAACGCCAGCGTGCAAGGCACCGTTGTCGATGAGAATGGAGAACCGGTCATCGGAGCTTCGGTGTTCATCAAAGGCACCAAGACCGGCGCCGTTACCGATATTGACGGTAAGTTCTCCCTTAAGTCGTCGGCTGGCAAGACACTTGTGATAACGTATGTAGGTTACGAGAAGGCCGAGGAAAAGGCCAAGGACGGCATGCGTGTGCAGCTCGTCCCGACGAGCCACGCGCTCGGCGAAGTGGTCGTAACCGGTATGCAGAAGATGGACAAGCGACTCTTCACCGGAGCCACGGCCAAGATCGACGCCGACAAGGCCAAGCTCGACGGTATAGCCGACGTGAGCCGCGCCCTCGAAGGCCGTATCTCAGGTGTGTCCGTGCAGAACGTGTCAGGTACCTTCGGTACGGCACCGAAAATCCGCGTCCGCGGTGCTACGTCGATCTACGGCGACTCCAAGCCCTTGTGGGTCATTGACGGAGTCATCCAGGAAGACGCCGTAGACGTGAGCGCGGACGACCTCTCGTCGGGCGACGCCGTGACGCTGATCTCCAACGCGATCGCAGGTCTCAGCGCCGACGACATCGAGAGCTTCCAGGTGCTTAAGGACGGTTCGGCCACCTCTATATATGGTGCGCGCGCAATGGCGGGCGTCGTGGTCATCACCACCAAGCGCGGTAAGGCCGGGCGCAGCACCGTCAACTATACGGGCGAGTTCACCTACCGCCTGAAGCCCAGCTACAGCCAGTACAACATCAGCAACTCACAGGAGCAGATGGGTATATATAAGGAAATGGAGGAAAAAGGTTGGCTCGAGTTCGCTTCTTTGGCCAATAGTTCTACTTCCGGTCTTTACGGTAAGATGTACACCCTCATGTCGCAGTATGACAAGACCAACGGCCAGTTCGGCCTGCCCTACACCGAGGCTGCCATGAACCAATACCTCCAGCAGGCCGAGTTCCGCAACACCGACTGGTTCGACCTCCTGTTCAACAACAACATCGTGCAGAACCACTCGGTCAGCATTTCGTCAGGATCCGACAAGGCCGCCCTCTACGCGTCGGTGTCGGTAATGAACGACCCGGGATGGACCAAGGACAGCAAGGTTGAGCGCTACACGGCCAACATGAACGCCTCGTTCAACCTCTCGAAAAACCTTACCGTGTCTATCCTCACCAACGGCTCTTACCGCGACCAGCAGGCTCCCGGTACGCTCGCCCGCACCACCAACGTCGTCGACGGCTCGGTAAACCGCAGCTTCGACATCAACCCGTTCAGCTACGCGATGAACACGTCGCGCACGCTCGACCCCAACGAGACTTACACGCGCAACTACGCTCCGTTCAACATCTTCAAGGAGCTTGACAACAACTACATCGACCTCTCCGTGGCCGACATGAAATTCCAGGGCGAAGTAACTTGGAAACCTATCCTCGGGCTCGAGTTCCACGCATTGGGAGCCTACCGCGTACAGAAGACCTCGCAGGAGCACTTCATCCTCAATGAGTCGAACCAGGCCGAGGCTTACCGTGCCGGAGTTGACGACCCGAACGTCATGTACAACAACCCGTACCTGTACCAAGACCCCGACAAACCCAACTCGCTGCCTATCACGGTAATGCCTACCGGCGGTATCTACACACGCGACGATTATATGGTAAGGCAGCTCGACTTCCGCGGCACGGTGCAGTACAACAAGGTTTGGAACGACACCCACATCATGAACCTCTTCGGAGGTATGGAGGCCAACCGCACCGATAACGACCAGATGATGCACTCGGACTACGGCGTCGACTACAACAACGGCCGACTCGTAACCATCACCCCCGAGTTCTACAAGCAGGCAAAGGAGGAGGGAACAGTGCTCAGCTCGTTCTCACGCGCATGGACGCGCAACCTCGCCTACTTCCTCAGCGGAAACTATTCTTATAAGGGACGTTATACGGTCAACCTCACCGGCCGCTACGAAGGCTCCAACAAGCTGGGCCGCAGCCGCAGCGCGCGCTGGCTGCCTACGTGGAACGTATCGGGAGCATGGAACGCGCACGAGGAGAATTTCTTCAAGCGCTGGATGCAGAAGACTGGAGGAGCCGTGTCGCACCTCAGCTTCCGCGCCTCTTACTCGCTGACCGCCGACCGCGGCCCGTCGTGGGTAACCAACGCCCTGCCCGTCATCTATTCTTCAAACATCTGGCGTCCGCAAGGCGACCAAGTTGAGACGGGACTCTATATATACGACCTCGCCAACGACGAGCTCACATACGAGAAGAAGCACGAGCTTAACTTCGGTCTCGACGCGGGTTTCCTCAACAACCGCATCAACCTCAACTTCGATATATACTGGCGTAACAACTACGACCTTATCGGAGTTATCGAGACCCAGGGCGTCGGCGGCATCATCGCCAAGTACGCCAACGTAGCTACAATGAAGTCGAACGGCGTAGAGGCCACCCTCTCGACACGCAACATCGAGAAGAAGAACTTCTCATGGACCAGCGACCTCACCTTCTCTTACGCTACGAACGAGATCAGCGACCTCGACTCACGCTCGAACGTAATCGACCTCATCACCGGTACAAGTACTACGCACTTCCGCGAGGGCTACCCCGTGTCTGCGCTGTTCTCAATCCCGTTCGTAGGACTTAACGACGAAGGTATCCCGCAGTTCATCAACGAGGACGGCGAGATTACGACTACCGACATCAACTTCCAAGAGTACGACAAGATAGACTACCTGAAGTACGAAGGCCCGACCGAGCCTACCATCACCGGCGGTTTCAACAACACCCTGACCTACAAGAACTGGCGCCTGAACATCTTCATCACATACTCGTTCGGCAACAAGATACGTCTCGACCCGGTATTCTCGGCGTCTTACTCTGACATGTCGGCCATGCCTAAGGAGTTCAAGAACCGTTGGGCAGTGCCCGGCGACGAGGCCTACACCGACATCCCGGCCATCGCAAGTATGCGCCAGTACATCGACGACAACAACTTGGCTTACGCTTACAACGCCTACAACTATTCTACGGCGCGCGTGGCCGACGGAGGATTCATCCGCTTAAAGGACGTGTCGCTCACATACGACCTTCCCAAGAAGTTCCTCGGCAAGATTGGCCTCAGCACGGCTTCACTGAAGCTTGACGCAACCAACTTGTTCCTGCTCTACTCAGACAAGAAGCTCAACGGACAGGATCCCGAGTTCGTAAACTCTGGTGGTGTGGCTACTCCTATGCCTAAGCAGTTCACGTTCACGCTCCGTCTTGGAATCTAATAAATTCCACTGAATAATGTAACCGTTCCCGAAGCGACAAACCAATCCGCCTACGGAACGGAATAAAAGAAACTAAAATATATAAATTGCATCAACGACAATGAAAACAAAATATTTGAAATACCTCACATTCTCGCTTGGAGCCGTTTTTGCGTTGTCTTCATGCACAGACAGCTTTCTTGACAAGGAACCGGACGAGCGCGTTGAGCTGAAGACCGAGGAGCAGATCGTCTCGTTCCTCACAAGCGGATACTCGAGCGGCAACTACGGCTGGATATGCGAGCTGTCGGCCGACAACCTCATTGACAACAACGCCCCGCATGCCCCAGTTGACGAAGACGCTGAACGGGATGAGATTTACTACAACCTGCCTTACTACGACAGGGGCGACGAGGAACTGTTCAGTTTTGAGCCGTGTCGCTCGAATACGCAGCAGGATTCCCCATCTTCACTGTGGTCAGGCCATTATCTCGCCATCGCGACGGCCAACCAGGCACTCCAAAGTATGGACAAGATAATAGCCGACAACGGGGGCGTGGAAAGCGACAAGATGCGTGCGGCCCGTGGTGAGGCCCTTCTCATCAGGGCATACCACCACTTCATCCTCGTCAACGTGTTCTCACAGGCTTACAAGGATGCCGAAGCCAGCAAGCAAGATATCGGCATACCTTATATAACCGAACCCGAAACTACGGTCAGCCCTCAGTATGACCGCGGCACCGTTGCCGACGTTTACGACAAGATACAGAACGACCTTGAAGAAGGCCTTAAGTACATCTCAGACATAAACTACGAAAAGCCGAAGTGGCACTTCAACACCAATGCCGCCCATGCTTTCGCTGCACGTTTTTATCTCTATAAGCGTGAATATGATAAGGTTATCGAGCATGCGGACGCAGTGCTCGGTGCCGGTGCAGGTTCTACTAACAACATGCTGATGACGTATGACGGTTTCGGCGAGTGTTCAACGATGGAAGACTACGGCAACGTATGGCAGGATCCCGACTCTAAGAACAATCTCATGCTTATCGCCACTAATTCCGTCATGATGCGTCGCGCGCAGCCGGGCATGCGCTTCACATGGTCGGGCAAGCCACTTACCGAGACCATTTGGTTCATGGGTCCTACGTGGAACTGGTCAATCATGCCCACGGCGATGGTTTCAGGTATGGTGATGTCCGGTTACAGCAACGTAGAATACGGACTTATTCCTTCTAAAATCTACGAGCAGTTCCAATACACCGACAAGGTATCAGGCATCGGTTATCCAAATATCATCCGCAGGGAGTTTACTGCTTCAGAGCTTCTCCTCGAGCGTGCCGAGGCCAGATTGATCGGAAATCAAGACATAACCGGCTTCGTCGCAGACATGACTGCTTACGTAAAGAGCATACAGACGTTTGACGAAGACAACCAAGCTCACTATGGTGCCGGCGGTGGTCTTAAAGATTTGACAGACGAACTTATCCAACGTTGGTTCAGCAGGGCTGCGAACCCCAACTGCTATGAGAACTGGGACTTCACCCAAAACATGAGCGGCAGTTTCGTTATTCCACACGAGCTTACGCCGTACATGAACTGCCTGAACCTTTACCGCCGATTCGAGACGTTGTACGACGGTCTGCGCTTCTTCGACCTGAAACGCTTCGGTATCGAGTACTCCCACAAGGTAGGGCGCGACGGAACGGTGATCGAGCTGAAATGGAACGACCCACGCCGTGCAGTTGAAATTCCGCAGGAAGTTATTTCTGCAGGACTTAAGTCATCAAGGCCTGTTTCAACAGAGAAGTTCAACCAAAGCATGGGTTCCGGATACATGAAGAAATCTGACAAATAAATAAAACTGAAAGGAGATTTGAAGATGAAACTGAAATATAAATTCTTAGCGATAGCGGCCACGGCATTACTTACCCTCGGCGTTACGTCTTCGTGCTCGGACGATGATTTCACCTCGTCGATCTTCGACACGACAGAGTATCCGCTCGACCGTAGCTCGGTTACGTTCCCGCTTGACACGTTTTGCATCGAGAACTTCCGCATACCTTACAACCTACGCTACGTCTACAAGATGGAAGACATAGGCTCGGACATGCAGAAGAACCTCATTCCTGCCTCTTACGAGAAGAGCAAGCAGTTGGCCGTTTTGGCAAAATACCTTTGGTACGATTCTTACGTTACATGCGCCGGCGAGGAGTTCTTGAAACTTTATAGTCCACGTATCATTCACGTAATCGGCTCAAAGTCGTACAATCCCGTATCCGGAACCGAGACTCTCGGCGAAGCCGAAGGCGGACTGAAGATAACCCTTTACGGAGCAAACGAGCTCGATGTGAATGACATCGACCTGCTTAACGAGAACTTCTTCAAGACGATGCACCACGAGTTCGGACACATCTTAGCCCAGAACTATACGTATCCGACATCATTCTCGCTGATTTCGCAAGGTCTTTACAATACCATGGACTGGCAGGACACGCCAGACTCGCTTGCGCTGGCAGAAGGATTCGTTTCGCCTTACGCAATGTCTCAAATCCGCGAGGACTGGGTGGAAGTACTTGCCAACTATGTCGTAAAAGATACGATTACATGGGAAGGCATGCTTAACACGGCGTCTTTCGATTGGGAGGAGAAGGAAATCGACGCCCAGTATTATAACACATGTCTAAGGAATGGCGCAAACCGTGACTCAGTAGGATATTACATAAGCGACGGAACAACGAATACGCAGGGGCAGGTAACCGGGTACAACGTTGTCCGCAAGGTTATTTCGCGCGACGCTGACGACAATCCGCTGCTTGACGAGGAAGGCAAAATGATATACCTCGAGCAAGACGGCGTGAACGGACGCGAAGTGATAATCCAGAAGCTCGACCTCGTGCGCACTTGGCTCAAGGACAACTTCAACGTCGACCTCGACGAACTGCGCCGCGAAGTGCAAATGCGCGAATGGGTGACCGACAGCGAAGGCAACTTCGTCATAGAGGACGGACACCTCGTCAACAAGTTGACTGCCCCCGCAGAGGAAGGCTCATCCAAGACGTTAATGGAAACATTGCTTGAGGAGGTTGACAAGTTTGAAGCACTCCAGCAATAAACAATATTATAACCATAAAGAGACATACAGATTATGAAAAAGATAATTTTAGCGTCACTCTGCCTTACGTCAGCCCTGTCATTCACGGGCTGCGTAAGCGAGGAGGATGACATATTCGACGCATCGGCCCCCGTAAGGCTTGAAGAGGCCGCCAAGACATACACCGAGCGTTTGGCTGCGTCTGCCGGCGGTTGGGCTATGGAATACTACCCGACGGAAGAAACTTCGTCGCCGAAAGGCAACGGCTATCTCTTGCTTGCCAAGTTCAACCCCAACCTCTCGGTTACAGTAGGCATGAAGAACCAGTTCTGCACGCCAGCCAACCAGTACATGGAAGACACTTCGTCATGGGAAGTGATAACAGACAACGGCCCCGTGCTCACGTTCGACACCTACAACAAGTGCATCCACACGTTCTCCTCACCCGAGGATGTGCCGAGCACCAGCACCGACGAAACGGGCGTAGGCCTCGAAGGCGACTATGAGTTCGTCATGATAGACGTGCCCGAAGACGGAGAGTTCGTCATGCTGAAAGGCAAGAAGCGTGGCATGTACGTAAGGATGACGCGTCTTGACGAAGGAACCGACTTCAATGCGTATATTGATGATGTATTGGCATTTACCAACGAGAAATTCCCCTCGTCGGCACCTAATACGTGTTTGCTGACAATGGGTGACAGCGTTATGAGGATGGCAAATGCGTCTACAGGCATTCCTAACATATATCCGTACAATGGCGACCCGATTTCAGACGAGAGTTACCATCCTTTCATGATCACAAAACGCGGCGGTAATTACTACCTGCGTTTCAGGGATACGTACAGCCTTACCGACGGAGTAGAGGAACAGGAATTCGTCTACGACGCGGAAACAGACATGTTCCACGGCGTTGAGAACCCAGAATTCACCATCACCGGCGATGATCCCAAGTCGTTCTTATTCAATTCCATGGCGTTAGGAAACAGTTGGACTTACGACAGAACATCTGGAATGTCCGACGACATGATGGAAAAATACAACGCCGTAAGAACTGATTTTACGCAGCAATACAGTTATAGCTTCAACGGCATGACGCTCACCAGCGCCGACGGCCAGATTGTTTGTACTATTTCATACCGTACGTCAAGCGGCGGTACGGTGAGTGCAAACTACAACCTCACCACGGCTGAAACAGAAGACGGCTTAACGATAAGCGGTTACAGCCCGAACGATAACATAGCTCAAAACATATTGAACCTATTCGGTTCGTTAGGAGAACTTTTCGACGCAATGAATGGTACTTACACCGTAAGCGGAACCTCTTCAAACTTCAACCTCTCTACGCTAAGGCTGGAGGATAACGCCGGTAAATATTTCGAATTAAAATACAATTAATTAACCAATAAAACGTTTTATTATGAAAAGAGCTTTATTTACAATGACGGCAGTCATGGCAACTGCCATCGGGTTTGCCCAAACGGCAGATTTCGGACCCATGAAAAAAGCAGAGCTTAAAGTGAAAAAGGCCGAAATCGCAACAAAGAGTAGCGTAAGGCCTCCCTTCAAGTCATTCGCGACAGGGAACTATTACACCCGTCCCGAAGGATCTATGTACGTAGGATTCACAAAAGAAACCGGATTTTGGGCACCGACGCTTTTGGTCATGACGCCTAACGTAACAGGCGTTTTCGTTAACAAAAATGCTAACCCTAATTCGGCAACGTGGTATATTAACGGAAATGATTATTCCGCATACGCCGACGAGTCAAACAACCTTCCTTACATGGTTGGTCCGGTTGGTTTGCAATACTATGCGCCTGAGCTGGTAAATGGCGCCGACACTTACACCTTGCCCAATAATTACGAGCAAACTAAAGCAGAAGGTTCATATCTTCTCGGTGGATTGGAAAACGCCATGCAACCGTTGACCTATACCCCACTCCAAACAGGAATGGGGTATTATGGATACGGCGCGCTTGATACCTATTATTATTTCGGATCAGGAGGTATCACATACCAAGGAGAAAACGGTATGGTGAATTCTACAAGTTTCGGTGCTGAGCAGCACTTTGAGAAGCCGATGTCACCGTTGTATGTTCAAGACGTTTATCTCAGGATCGTAACCGCCCAAGGTGACACTGAGCCATTAAAGAACGGCGCAACGTTAAGAATGATGATAATAGACGACAATGACAACATTATAGCCGAACTTACGGCAGGGGCTGAAGACCTTACTCCCCTTGGCCAGCAATACGACCCGGATTATTACGGCGACGCTACGCTCAATACGCTGACGTTCTCAAAGAAAGAACTCGATCCAGTGAGCCAGACAATGACCACCGTGCCGTTTGTAATCGACGAAGCGTTCACTGTATTGATTTCCGGTTTTGACAATGCTGACGTCAATGTAGGTCTTTTTGGTTATCAATGCATGGCTGAAGACAACCTCGAACCGGCTCACATTCTTGTAAGGAGCAACGACACTGGTGAAGAGGGATACTTGACGTATAATCAAAACGCCAATGGTGAGAACATCAGTATGGAAATCATGTTCAACGGAATATTGGATAACGCCCAAGTGCTTACATCCATGAGCGACCAGTCAGGCAACGTTATGGACAACCTTAACGTATTGCGCATCTCTGAAGACGGCCAGACCTGCAACATCGAGAACTATCCTGATCCCAGCGTGATGGTATTCACAGCATACAGCTGGCAGGATGCGCAGATGAACGATGTTTACAGGTGGACGATAGGCGAGACAAGCGAAGGCGAAGGCCTTGCCGACTGGATTTTAGGAATGGATGTTGACACAAGCTCTTGGGCTGACATGGAAAGCGAATACATGGGCTACAACTTCGTAAGTTTCACCGCAGAACCGATTAATGCAGGCGAAGGCCGTTGGGCTAAAGTCTACATTCAAGGACGCGGCGTAACGTCTACCGATCCTATCATCCTGCTTCAAGGAACCGCAACATTGGAGGACGTGCCCTCAACTGGCATCGAGAACGCCGTTGTCAACAACAACGTTAAGGCCGACCCGAACGCTCCCGTTTACAACCTGAACGGACAGCGCGTTTCTAAGTCGACCAAGGGCATACTCATCCAGAACGGCAAGAAGTTCATCAACAAGTAAGCCCCGAGGCTAACGACGACAGTCCGGCTATGCCAACGGCAAAGACGGCAATCATAAGGAATCCCGGCCAAGCAACGGCCGGGATTTTTTCGTCCATTATTATCCGGCGGGCGCATTTCGCCCGACTTGCACTAACCTTGCATAAGTCAGGCTGCGCCTCGGAATTGAAAATAAATGTTCGTTTCTCTCGCATTTATTTTGCATTTCGCCTGACTTGCACTAACTTTACATAAGTCAGGCTGCGTCGCGGAATTGAAAATAAATGTTCGTTTCTCTCACATTTATTTTGCATTTCGCCCGACTTGCACTAACTTTGCATCAGTTTTTTATATTTAAAGATTATGGCAAAGAAAGCATTATTGATGATACTCGACGGATGGGGTATCGGAAAACACGGCGAAGGCGACGTAATCTACAATACGCCTACTCCTTATCTTGATTATCTTAACGCGGTAAGCCCCCACTCGCAGCTGCAGGCTTCGGGCGAAGACGTGGGTCTGCCTGACGGCCAGATGGGCAACTCGGAGGTGGGCCACCTCAACATCGGCGCGGGCCGCATCGTCTATCAGGACTTGGTTAAGATCAACCGCGCCTGCAAGGACGGCTCAATACTGAAGAACCCCGAGATAGTAAACGCATACGGCTACGCCCAGAAGACGGGCAAGAAGCTCCACCTCATGGGACTGACCAGCAACGGCGGCGTACACTCATCGCTCGACCACCTGTTCAAGCTCGTTGAAATAGGCAAGGAGTACGGCCTGAAGGACGTTTACGTACACTGCTTCATGGACGGCCGCGACACCGACCCGAAGAGCGGCGCGGGCTTCATACGCGAGCTTGGAGAAGTGTGCTCGAAGAACGGCGCCCACATAGCAAGCATCGTAGGACGCTTCTACGCCATGGACCGCGACAAGCGCTGGAACCGCGTGAAGGAGGCTTACGACCTGCTCGTAGAGGGCAAGGGCAAGCAAGCCGACGACATGGTGCGCGCCATGGAGGAAAGCTACGCCGATGGAGTGACCGACGAGTTCATCAAGCCGATAAACAATTCAACAGTCGACGGAACAATCCAGGAGGGCGACGTCGTAATCTTCATCAACTTCCGCAACGACCGCGCAAAGGAGCTTACGCAGGTGCTCACCCAGCAGGACATGCCCGAAGAGGGTATGCACACCGTCAAGAACCTGCAGTATTACTGCATGACGCCTTACGACGCGTCGTTCAAGGGCGTGCACATACTCTTCCCGAAAGAGAATGTCGAGGACACTCTCGGCGAATACCTGAGCAAGCAGGGCAAGAAGCAGCTGCACACGGCGGAGACCGAGAAGTACGCCCACGTGACGTTCTTCTTCAACGGAGGCCGCGAGGCTCCTTACGAGAACGAGGACCGCATACTCGTGCCGTCGCCCAAGGTTGCCACCTACGACCTGAAGCCGGAGATGAGCGCATACGAGGTTAAGGACAAGCTGGTAGGCGCAATCAACACACAGGAGTACGACTTCATCGTCGTCAACTTCGCCAACGGCGACATGGTGGGCCACACCGGAGTCTACCACGCCATCGCCAAGGCAGTGTGGGCCGTCGACCATTGCGTCAAGGACGTTATCGAAGCTGCCAAGGCAAACGGCTACGAAGCCATCATCATAGCCGACCACGGCAACGCCGACAACGCCGTCAACCCCGACGGCACGCCTAACACGGCGCACTCGCTCAACCCGGTGCCCTTCATCTACGTGACCGACAACAACAGCGCAACCGTGAAAAACGGCCGCCTGGCCGACGTGGCACCGTCGATCCTGCACATCATGGGCCTCGAACAGCCTGCCGACATGACCGGCGAGAACCTCATCGAGGACAACATCTGATGCGGGGTTTTGCTGTCGTAAGGTCGTAAGGTCGTAAGGCCGTAACGGCTTAAGGCTCAAATATTTAGCATAAGAATCCGCCGCGGGCTGAACGTTCCGCGGCGGATTTTTGTTTGTCCTGCCTACGGCGGCGTTGAAAAAGGCGGCCTTTTACGTTGTAAAAGGTTACCTTTCATGCGCTAAAAGGATGCCTTCCGCCGCGTAAAAGGCATCCTTTTGCGGAAGGGAAAATATTTACATACCCATAAGTTCTTTTTATGCTTGCGTAAGTTCCGCATAAAAACAAAATAAAATCATCATAAGACAAATGGTATCATCCTAAAAATCAAGAAGTCTGTGGCATTCTGTCATTCCGGGCCGGGACCCGGAATCCAGAAAGCACCATCTTTGATTATAATATGACTGTATATGCTGGATTCCGGGTCCCGGCCCGGAATGACAGAATGCCACAGACTTCTTGATTTTTAGGATGATACCATTTGTCTTATGATGATGATCCCATTTGTTTTTACGATGATACCATTTGCCTTATGATGATGAGTCCATTTGTTTTTATTATGATTCCATTTGTTTTTAGGATGATTTTATTTATTTTCATAATGATTCGTTATTCTAAGACCGGACTTACATATATTTATGTGGAAATTTGAACATTTTTAATCTCAATAAAATAATACTGTAACAATGTAAATTAGTAACTTTGCACCGTTAAAACGTGAATCAGTTGTTTTTTAATGATCAGGATAGGTATCGACATAGGTTCTACTACGGCAAAAGTCGCAGCCGTAGACGATGACGGAAGAGTGTTGTTCTCGCGCTACAGGCGGCACAACGCCGACGCGAAAGACGCTGTTGCGGGCATTCTGGAAGAAATGAAAAGCCACTGCGGCGACGCAGAGGTCTGCGTCAGGATGACAGGCTCGGTGGGCATGGGCTTCTCTGAGAAGCACGGCCTGCCGTTCGTACAAGAAGTGGTCGCGGCCACCAAGGCCGTACAGCGGCATTATCCGGCCACGCGCTCGCTGATCGACATAGGCGGAGAGGATGCCAAGGTGGTGTTCTTCCGCGACGGGCGCGCCGCCGACCTGCGCATGAACGGCAACTGCGCCGGCGGCACGGGTGCGTTCATCGACCAAATGGCCGTGCTCCTTAACGTCGGCGTAGGCGAGCTCGACGGCCTGGCCGCGAGCGCCAAGCAGACATACCCGATAGCGTCGCGGTGCGGCGTTTTCTGCAAGACCGACATCCAAAACCTAATCGCCAAGAACGCAAGCCGCGCCGACATCGCCGCCTCAATACTGCACGCCGTGGCCGTGCAGACCGTCGTAACGCTGGCCCACGGCTGCCGCATCGAGCCGCCCGTGCTGATGTGCGGCGGCCCGCTGACGTTCCTGCCCTCGCTGCGCAAGGCGTTCAAGGACTACCTGTCGCTCT
>CALUIJ010000151.1 GCA_944320675.1 uncultured Prevotella sp. | reverse complement strand
GTTTCCGTCAGTAAACCCAAAAGCCGTGTTTGGCGTTCCAAAAGGCAACCTTTTACAAGCTGAAAGGCTGCATATTGGAACGTAAAACACGGCTTGAAACATCCGCAAAACTCGGAAGAATAAAATTGCGTTATATCCAAAACTTTCCTCTAAGGAAAAAATTTAATGAATGATTATTTCATCCCCGGATTTACCTCCACAATGTCACAATTCGACCTATGCGTCTGTGTATCAATGAATTACGCCGTGACAATAAGACAAACCGAACCGTCACCACTGTCACGCAATCCGCAAGTGTGATAGTGGTGACGGTGGCGATATTGTAATGTCACAACCTAACAGGGTGAAAATCAATCCGTTACGCCACGTCGTGACATTGTGACATTAAAAACGTGAAATATCTAAACGTCATAATAATACGCGAGTTCGGGATAACGTCAGTTCGGTATAAGAAAAAGGGAACCATCCTAAACCGTAAAAAGTACGTGAGTTCGGTATAAGAAATAAGTAAATGAAATCATTTTAAAGCGTAAGAAGTCGGTGGCATTCCTGGATTCCGGGCCGGGACCCGGAATCCAGGAAATAAATTTCGTCAACAACTTGGCTGCATACACTGGATTCCGGGTTCCGGCCCGGAATGACGGAATGCCACCGACTTCTTAAATCCAATGCCACACGATACTTTTTATGAAATAATCCTTATACCGAACTCACGTTAAGAAATCTGTGTCTTTTTGGGATTCCGGGTCTAAGCCCGGAATGACAAAATGCCACAGACTTCTTGGAAGAGGATGAAATCATGGGAGTATTACGGATATTCATAATACTTTTTGTGAAAAATTCTCATACCTAAATTACATAATGTAATTAGTAAAGCGCAGTTTCTCACTTACTTGCAGACGAACTGCGGAAAATGCTCTCCGTATGGGTGCATTCGGGAGTGCTTACATGGGCAGAAGCTCGTCGCCTTCGAGGCCGCACGAGGTGAAGCCCATTTCGGCCGCTTGCGCCTTGTTGAAGGCAAAGTATGTGGCGCGGCCTTCGACGCATGTCTCCCCCTTGGAGTTCTCTATGCTTACGTCTATCGTTACGAGGTTGCGGCGTTGTTCGGCTATGCGTCCGCGCACGGTGATTTGCGGGTCGGTGGTCATTACGGGTTTCCTGTATTTCAGTTCGAGCTTTGTGGTCATGCCGCTGGTTTGCAGCTTCCTGAACACCACCCATCCGGCCGTCTCGTCGGCGATTGTGGCCAGTATGCCGCCGTGCATCGTGTCAACCCAGCCTTGATAGTGGGTCTGCGGATTCCAGAAACTTACGATGTCGTCGCCGTCCTCGTAAAATTCCATGTGTATTCCGATCGGGTTGTCGGGGCTGCAGCCGAAACAGTCGTACCCCTCTTTCTGCATCCATGGGTTCTTTATTTTTCTCATGATTGTATGTTTTATAGATGAAAAAACGGATAACGGATATTTATGGTTAGTCGGTGTCTTTATTTGTGACGCACAAATCTAATCATAAATTTCCGTTATCCGTCGGAATTTTGCGTTTTTCTGATGATTTTTTTGGCGGGGCGTTTTAGAATGTCACCCTGACCATTATGCGCACGCCGTTTTTCGTAGCCGTGGGCAGGTTGTTGTAGTTCAGTCGGTGGACGAACTGCACGTGGATCAGCTTGAATATGTTGTGGATGCCGGCCACGAGCTCTACGTACGGGCGTTTTGGATCCATTATGTAAGAGCCTTCGGGGAACTGCATCAGCAGCGGGTCGCCGGCGTTGCAGGCGAGGGTGGGGTTGTTCTTGTCGGTAAGCGTGCCCCATAGGCATTTTATGCCGAGCCATTCGCGCCATTTTAGTTTTTTCAGCAGTGGTATGCGGTTGAAGAGTTTTCCGTTCATGTCCCACGACAGGTCGAGGCTGGCGTAGCGGTCGTTTAGGAACTCCATGTTGTTGATGAGGCTGAACGTGCCGTCCTCGACGATGTACGACAGGTTGGCGGCAGGCATTATCAACAATGGGAACGGTACCTTGTTCCATTGCGCTCCGCCCTTGACCGTTACGTCAACCTTGCCCCAGCTGTTCAGCCAGAAGCGTTTGTAGATGCTCGCTTCCGTAAAATTGTAGTCGTAATCGCCGCCGAGCACGCCCTTTACGCCGACCGTATGGCTGAGGGTGAACACGGGCGGATCGAAGTTTACGCGCAGACGCCGCTGTTTGGTGTTGACGTAAGTCTCTCCGGGGGCGTATCTCAGTTGCAGCGATGCTTCGGTAGTCCTGATTTTGCCGTGTGTTACGGCCGGTTTTGCGGGGTCGTATTGCGACAACGGCGTGAAGAACAGCGAGCCGCAAGCCTCGTTCTCCTCGGTCTTCAGTTTCGCGGTGGTCTTGAATCCCCATTCCGTTTCATACTCGAAAGCCAGTTCCTGGCGGTTGTAGAACATCATCTTGTCTACTTCCGTCCATTTGAACGCTGTGAACACGTTGTCCTTGTCGGTGGGCATGAATTTGTCCGACGGCGAGCAGACGTCGTATGTAGAGGTCAGGGTGAGCGTGCGCTTGGGAAACTCCCACGGCATGTATTCTTTCTTGTTGAAAGAGTAAGTCAGCTGTCCCTTGTAGTAGTCTTTACGGCTGTCCCATCCCCTTGCGTAATATCCCGAGATGAAGAAGCGGGGGAAGAGGTTGGCCGTGGTCTGCGCGCTGAGCCTGGTGCGCACGCCGTCGATGAAGTTTGTGCTTATCATCGTGTTAATCGGGCCTATGTCAACGTAGCTCTTCTTGCTTGTCTCGACAAAGTTCTCGATGACGGCTTTCAGTCCGAACAGTATGTATTTGAATCCGCGTATATTGGCGAGGTTCTTTATGAACGCCTCCATTGAGTTCTCGCTTTTTGTCAGGTTTACGCCCCGGTTCTCGTTCCAGAAGGCTTCGTCTTTCATCTTCGAGTCTGGTTCGTACACGATTTTGGTCTTGCCCTTGAACAGCTTGTCGGGTATTTCGTCGAAGGCGTAGTCGGACATTCTCGTCGTCCTTATCACGATGAACTTCGTAAGGAATTTTACGACAGACATTTCCACGATCATGTCGTCGGTGGTCAGCGCCCATTCTCCGTTGGGCAGTTTGGTGTATTCCTGTTCGATGCTCAGGTTGTCGGTGAAGTTCACGTCGGTCTTTTTCGGCAACGACAGTTTGCATTTCTTTACGTGCAGCGTGGAGTCGGTGAGTATCCACAGCTCGCCGCTGAAGCCGAAATCCTGTTGGTTGTTGGGCAGGAATTGCAAGTGGTAGCACTCGTCGCGGTCTACACGCACGGTGTCTACGATGTAGAACCTGTAAAAGGCTATGGCGTCTTTTCCTATCGGGCTTGTGAAAGGATATTGCAGCAGCCTGATTTGGTCGTCGTAAATGTCGACGTCGGTGAAAACGTCTTTTAAGACCGTGTTCAGTATGTCGCCTGTTTCTATCAGGTCGCCTACGCCGGTGGTGTTTTGTCCCAATACTATCGTTTTCTCGTTTTTAGGGTCTTTGCGGTAAAGGTTTTGTGTAACGGTCTCGTCTACGGACAATGGCAGGATCAGCTTGTTGTTGTAGGGGCACATCTCGATCTGGTTCAGCAGCCACTGTTTTTTCTTTGTTTTTTCTTTTTCGAGTGTTGCCGGGTTAATGTCGTTTATCGCAAAAGTCAGTTTCTGGTATTTGTTGAACTGGTAATGGTCGTGGTTGGCCAAGTCCGTGCGCTTCTTGGCGGCTATAACCCTTTTCATCAGTTCTACGGCGGGGTTGTTCTTACGGCTGTATTTTCCTCGTTTGGCTTTTATGGTGACTTCTTTCAAGTGTTTGGTTTCCGGCTTCAGCGTTATACGCATTTCCTCCGGGGTGTTCGGCCCTATGAGTATGCTTAACGTCTTGTAGCCTACGGCCGTGAATGTTAGATACTCGTCGTTGCGCCGTTCTACGGCGAAACGCCCGTCTTTGTCGCCGGCCGTCGAAGTCTTGTCGTTTTTATATTGCACTCCGGGGTGGGGGATTATGTCGCCGTTTTCCTCGTCGACCACAATCCCTTTTATCATTTGCGCAGGCAGGGTTTGCGCCAGCGTTAACAGCAGCAATATAAAAAGTTTCCTCATGTGTTGAATTTGGTGTGTTGTCGTTTTCTTATATGGGAATGTTAATACATGCGTAGCAAGTCTTCGAGACTAGTTATGACCGCGTCGGGCAGGCTTTCGTCATACTGCTTGTCCGTCCACCCTTCGCCTTTCATCCATACGGCCTTGCATCCTGCTTTTTTGGCGGGCATTATGTCCTTGTCGAAGCTGTCGCCTACGACTATTGTTTCTTCCGGTTTTATGCCGAGGGCTTTTACGCCCATGGAGAATATGCGGTGGTCGGGTTTCCGTATGCCGACGACGGCAGACTCGATTACGCTTTTGAACAGCGTGTCGAGTCCGAATTCTTTCAGTACTGTGGCGATGTTTCCGTAAAAGTTACTGACGAGCACCATCGGATATGTTTCGCCGATGGCGGAAAGCACTTTGCGGCTGCGTGCCGTCTCGCCCTTCACGCCCGAGTATATGTCGTCAAGCATGGCGCGGCGCAATGCAGCCGGTGTACCGTTGCAGGCATCAAGATGGCCTTCGGCTGTCAGGTGTTCCATTTCCAGCCTTAGTTTGGTGTCAAGTGTCTTGTAGAAGCTGTCGTCGGGTTTTATTATTTGTTGGCGGCCAAGCGTGCGTTCGGCGAAAACATAAGCGTCGCGGAATTGTTGTTCGGTTACGTCCACGTTGTGCCTGCGGTATGCGTCCCATAACACTTTTCCCCAGTGCCGGCCGGCCGTGTCGAGAGTGCCGCCGTAGTCGAAAATATATCCTTTTATCATGCTGCGCCTCCTTTGCTTATCTTTTCGGTTATGTCGCGGCACAGGTTCTCATGCCGTTTGTGCATGTGGACGTAAATCATCGTGAAGACAATTATCTCGATTGTCATGTAAACCCAAGGGCATCCGGCTAGGCATGTGGCGTAAAGGCATATCGCACGCATGTTGAAAGTCAGGATGTTGGTGTATTTCATCAGTGGGCGGCTGCCTGCAAGGAACTGTGAGCGCAGTTCCTCCGGCATTTGCGATACGTCGCCGTATCTTGTGCTTATTACGTCCATCATCTTTTGGAAAGCCGGCGAACGCCGCTCTTGGCTCTTGCAGTAGTTGGCGTAGTTGAAATAGAACATTCTCGCTATCAGCGGGCTACCTTTGGGCAGGTTGTCGAATATGGCCCTTTGCGCAGCGTATGTGTCAAGTTCGCTTCCGGCCTTGCCTTTAAGGAACAGGAGGTGGATTTGCCTGTAATAATCAGCCAGTGAACTTTGCGGCGAATGGCAGAGCATTCCTGATATGAAGGCCAGCACCCATATCCATATACCCCAATTAACGTCTGTGCCGGGCATGGGTTGGAACGTCATTCTTACGCAAAGTGCCGCGTATATGCAGAAAAACCATATATCACCGGCGAATCCGTCGAGCACACGGCCGACGAGTGTCTTTTTGTTAGCAAGGCGGGCTAGCTGGCCGTCGGCAGAGTCGCAGAAGTTGGCGAGCATGAGCAGGACTACGCCAAGCAGGTTGTGGTAAACGTCTGTATGCGAGAACATCCACGCCGCCCATACGCCGAGGATTATTGATACGGCGGTTATCGCCGTAGGGTGTATGCCGAGTTTTTTCCCCGCCAGTGCCATTACCAAGCCCACAGGGCGGTTGAAGCGCATGTCGAGCCACTCCTCGGTGTCTTTGGATTTTATTGAAGCGTTGAGTAATTCTTTGAATTTTGCCATTTCCAATATACTTAATAGCGCGGCCACATTATTCTTTGTTTCCTGTGGCATCAGTATTACAATATGTTTCAATTTTTTGCGTGATTGCAATTGCGGCCTCGTCACGGCATCTGGCGAAACTCGGCCAGTCGTTGAAGTCGATTATGGCGTATGTCCCGTCGCGGCGAACGATGCAGTCGCCGCCGTAAACGTCTACTCCAACCAATGCGGCTAAGCGTTCGGCGTCATCCCGCAGCTTGTTTATATTGAAGTTGTAGTGTTGCGGTTTACCGTTAAGCCTTTCGTCTCCGAACTTTGAATAATTGCCGTCGCCGGCGTAGAAGGTCTTGAAAAAGCCGGTTCCGCGTACGCCGTAAAATTTTACGACATCGCCATTTACGTGGGCGGTGGCGACAACGTCGGTTATACCTCTTTCTTTGAACGACCGCATCGCATTGTCCTTTTCGTCCGCGTTTGCGGCGAAAACGACGTCTTTCTGACTTTGCGCGGTTTCGTCTCCGCGTTTCAGCCAATAGCCGTATTCGCCCTTAAGCGGTGCTGCCGGCAGTCCGTTGGTTCTCATCAACTTGTCTATCGTGCTTCTGCGGCAGGATCTTATACCATTGGTCGGGTTTATCACAATACCGCCTTCCGCCTCTTTTTTATTTAAAACGGTTAGTGATTCGTTGCTTCTGGCCATTGTCAGGTATATGTCGGCATCGTCGTCGGCGGATAATTCGTGTTCTGGTACGCCGGCTACGTTGAATCCTTTCTTTTCCAACAACTCTCCTACGGCGTCGATGATGGCGCGGTCGTTCTTGACGGAGTTGGGCGAGAAACGTTCTGCCCTATACACTTTTAGCACCTTTTTCATATTTCTTGGTGTAAAAAATGTTCGGCTTTCATAATGTCTGACGCATGGTCTATGTCGAAAGTTTTCCCGATGTCGACCGCTTTCAGGCGCATGCCGTTGCGTAACAACGCTCGTTGGAAGTTGCGCATCCGGCTTTCGCCGTTTGCCATACAGTTTCTTAAGATGTTAATCGTTCGCGGCGTAAGTCCGTAAATACCTGCTGAAACGTATTTACATTCTTTATTGTCGTCGAGAAAGGCCGTTATGCCCATGTCGGCGTCTGTTGACACGTAAAGCGGCTTTTCGTCGTCAATATACCCTGTCACGGCCATTGCGCCGTCGGCGGCATGTTCTTTTATTACACTATTGAAATGCCTGATGTAATCTTTGAATGCGTGCTCGTCGAATACAGTGTCGACCGTCGTAAGGCAAAATTCGCTGTCCTCCAACTTGTCGCTTATGGCGAAAAAACTGTGCATCGAGCTCGGCGTGTCAACCCCTACGTACTCAAGCGGTATATGCTTACCGCCGATGCCGTTGCGCTTGATATTTTCCAAATGTTCGGCCACGTCGGTCATGCTTTTGCGGTATGCTACGATTATGCTGTCCGCCTCGTTTTCGGCGAACACCCGTATAAGCCTGTCCATCAGCCTTTCACCGTTTATCCTGACCAGCGGCTTAGGCATTTTAACTCCTTCTTGGCTGAGCCGTGAGCCTTCGCCTGCCGCTATTATCGCATATCTCATTGTCGTGAATCAATCTTTTTTGAGCTGACAAAATTAGATATTATCACCGATAAAAGAAAACTTTTTATGCTAATTTTAGTTTTTTCATGGGAGTTTAAAGACAATCGGAACACTATAAATGTGAAAACGGCAAAAGCGCGGCGTGGTTATGTTGTGCGCTTTTGCCGTTATATGATGGCAAGTTCCAAATGTTGTTTTGGGGTAAAGAGTGGTTGAATATCTGTTAGTCTGATGTTTGGGCGGATTGCCCAATCTCCGCATTATGGGTTGATGTCAATCGTTCCGCTGCCTGCTATGTTCTGGCTTACCGAACCTACATGCCCGTCGATGTCAATATCGCCTGAGCCGGCAATGGAAAGTTCTGCCCGGTCGATGCTTGCGTTGGAAAGGTCAATGTCGCCGCTGCCGGCTATTTTTGCGGTAAGTTTCTTCGTCGTAATGCCGTCTATTCCGATGTCGCCGCTGCCGGCTATGTTTGTATCGCACTTGTCGCATTTCAGGCTGCGCAACTCAATATCGCCTGACCCTGAGATACTCATTCCCATGTTCCCCGTGTTGATACCGCTTTCCGCTTTGAAGTCGCCTGAGCCGTTGATGCTTATTCCGCTGATGCGTGGCGTGGTGATGTAGACGTCGACATCGAAACCGTTATTGTTCTTGATGCCTTTACCACGCTTTGTTGATATTGTAAGCGTGCGCCCGTCGCATTTTAGCCTTACTTGGCTGATGTCATCGTCGTCGCCTTTGAGTTGTACGGAAGTTTTGCCGCCTTGTTTGTAGAATACGTCGAAACTTCCGTATGTCTCTATTTTCTCGAAACCTTTTCTTGCGGCTTCGTCTGCCGTCATCGTGTTGTCAAGCTCAGGGTTGGGGGTGTTTACACCTTTTTTTTCGCTTCCGCACGCTGTCAGCGCGAATGCCATTGCCATGGCGGCTGTCGTGATTTTGATGTTCATGATAATATGATTTTATGGTTCTTTTTTATATAAGACGTTTGAGGGGAGTGAAAAGTTTCAGGTCGGGCTGATTTTTTATTGTTTTAAAGAATTTAGAGAAGTTATAGAAGTTAAAGCCGATAGCTTTGCTAAATCGCAACGATGCTATCGGCTTTAACTTCTATAACTTCTCTAAATTCTTTAACTTCCTTAATTATTACTGCCTGTCGTCAAGGAATTTCCTTGCGGCGCGCAGTTGGTGGCGCATTATGCTCAGGAATTCCTGGCTCTCCTGCAAGATGTTGAGGTACAGCAGTGATACCTTCAGGTTGGCATTGTTGTCGCGGTACATGATGTCGATGACCCGTTTGCGCATTACCGAAAGCTCGTCCTTGCATTCGTCGGCAATATTGAGCGTTTCTTGGTAAGAGTCGTATTGGTTGGTCGATATCATTTGCTCCGTGTGGCTCATCAGCTCGTTTATCTTGCGGCGTGTTCCTTCAAACTCGTCGATATACTGTTTTGGCAGGGGGTTGAAGTTGTTGTCAACGTGCTCTTTCACAGGTTCGAGCATACGCTTCAGGCAGTACATGAACTGCTGGTTTGAGTTCGCCCCGAGGTGGAACCATGTGTTGCGTTCGATGGCTATCGGCGCGGGTATGCGTCGCATGGCGAGAAGCTCCTTGCGGCGGAACTTCTTCAGTTGCGACTGCTCTTCCTTCAGCGCGCTGCCGCAGTGGCGCAGTTCCTTGCGGTTCTCGTTGCTTATGCCGTCGATTATGCGGTTGAACTGCTCAAGGGCGAAGCGGGTTACGTAGCTTTGCGTGCGCGCTACGTGCTTTGACAGCAGGTCCCAGACGATTTCCTTGTCGCGGGTGCGCATCATGAGCTGGAACACGTCGTCTTTCTTCTCCTCTTTCTGCTTCTTCGCGAATTGGCGGTTGCTGCGCCACAGCAGGTAGATGTCGAGTGCCATGAAGGCAACCATAACCACGATGCCTCCGAAATGCATCATCGCGCAGACTATGGCGCAGGTGGCGAAGGCTACGCCGGCCGTTACGAACCATCCGCCGATAACCGATATTACGCCGGTAACGCGGAACACGGCGCTCTCGCGGCTCCATGCGCGGTCGGCCAGCGAGCTACCCATGGCCACCATGAACGTAACGTATGTAGTAGATAGCGGCAGCTTGTAGTTCGTACCGAAGATGATGAGCATTGAGGCGAGCACGAGGTTGACGGCGGCGCGCACCTCGTCGAAGGCCGCTCCGTCGGCCAATATGGCCTCTTCTTTGTTAAACCTGCTGTCAATCCATCGTTGCAGGCGTTTGGGTATTATCTTGGCAACGGCCTCGCCCATGTCCTGTGTGGCGCGTACTACGCTGCGCGCCACGCGCGACGATCCGAACATCTCGTCGCCTTCGTCCTGGCGGCTGAGGTCGACGCTGGTCTTAACCACGTTTTGCGCTTTCTTAGAGGTGGTCATTGCGATAATCATCACGATGCCGGCGAGCACGAGGTAGAGCAGCGGACTCTTGGCCGACGACATGAGCGACGTCATCATGAACGTGTCGAAGTTGCCGTTGCCGTTGGCGAGGAAATCCTGCATCGAGTCGAGTCCTGCAAGGGGCACGCCGATGAAGTTTACGAGGTCGTTGCCGGCGAAGGCCATTGCCAGCGCGAAGGTGCCGGCGAGCACGATGAGCTTGAAGACGTTGACGCGCAAGAGGTGGAGCACTTCCATTATCACAGTGAAACCGATGAAGAACACAATCATCAGCATCGTCGTGTTTTCGTCTATCCATGTGCGGGCTGCTTCGCTGATGTAGGGCGAAGTGCCTATGCCGGTGATGAAAATGAAATATGACAGCGACGTGAACGCTATTCCGCCGAAAACGGCGATTGTGTAGCGCAGGTGCTTCTTATAATTAAAGGTGAAGATTATTCGTGAAATCCATTGCACTATCACGCCGAAGAAGAACGCTATGGCCACCGACACGAAGATGGCGATAATCACGCTCAGGGCCTTGTCGCTGTTTAACAGGTCGTAGAAGGTGAGCGACGGGTCGGCGTGCATCTTCAGTATGGCGAGTATGAACGTACCTCCGAGCAGCTCGAATACGAGCGAAACCGTTGTGGAAGTAGGCAGGCCGAGAGTGTTGAACACGTCGAGTATTACGACGTCGGTCACCATCACGGCAAGGAAAATCGTCATTACCTCTTCAAACGAGTAGTTCTCGGGCCGCATTATGCCGTGGCGCGCCACGTCCATCATGCCGGCGCTCATCACTGCTCCGAGCAGGATGCCCACCGAGGCGACGAAGAGCACCGTGCGGAATTTGGCAACCTTGGCGCCTATGGCCGAGTTAAGGAAGTTTACGGCGTCGTTGCTTACGCCGACGAACAAGTCGAACACCGCCAATAGCAGCAGGAACGCGACTATCAAAAAATAAATCTCTGTCATAAAAAACGTTCTTGTTTAAACTGTTTTAAATTTTGCTGCAAAAGTAGAAAACATATATTACAAACATCTTAAACGGATGTTTCATTTCTGTTACAATGGCTATGCCGGCTTGTGCCGTGGGCTGTTGTTTTTGCGATTGTTTTTATGCCGGTAGGCGGTTGCCCCAACGGCAGAAGCCTCGTATGCAGGGGGCAAGGTGCTTGTTGTCAAGATTTTTGCGCTTATTTGTGCGCGCCGGTTTGGATTGTTGCGCCATATTGCTTAACTTTGCAGTTGGAATATTAAAACTTCGCAATCAACACAAACGCCCCAAATAAGAAAGTTATGGTGACAACAGGACAGGAGCGGCATTCCACTATTGCCATAGGCGACATTCACGGCTTGGACAAATGGAAGGCCGTGGTAGACGCTCATCCGGACAGCAGGATAGTTTTCCTCGGCGATTATCTCGACCCTTACGACGACATCTCACATGCCGACATGCTTGCTAACTTCAGCGAGATAATGGAGCTGAAGCGCAGCAGGCCTGAGGATGTCGTGCTGCTGCTCGGCAATCACGACTTGCACTATTTCAACAGTTACGCCGCCGTAGGCTCGCGTTATGATTTGGAGTTGGCGGAAGTGTTCGCGGACATTTTCCTTGACAACCTTTACTTGTTTCAGAATGCCTATCAGGAGGGCGACGTCGTCTTCACCCACGCCGGCATATCGCAGGCTTGGTTTGAGAGGGATTTTAAGGGCGATGCCTCAAAGCCGATAGCCGACCAGCTTAACAATCCCGCCGACAGCCAGATGTGCGCCCTGCATCGTGTAGGGTGGCGCCGTGGCGGACGGGTCGGTGCGCTCGGCGGAATATTCTGGGCCGACATAAGCGAGCTTGACGAACCTCTGCACGGCTATGTCCAGGTAGTGGGGCACAACCGTGTCGGCGGCATAGTAGAGCATGCCGGCCGGCACGATAACAAGATTGTATTCTGCGACTGCCTGCGTACGGGCGGGTATTATATTGTTAAGTGATTTAAGCCCCAATGCGGTATAACGGCTGATTGGGGCTTAAATAAATTCATAGTGTTATACCAACCGACTATTTGAATTACCCAATATACAAGTTGATTACTTGTTGAAAAGATGTTTTCTTATACCGAACTCACGACGTTAATGAACCGATTTTGGCTTATTGACCAATCGCTTTCGATAACTTGAACTTGGAAGCTAAGTTTCTTGAAAATAAAACGATTATGGATTTGGCATTATAATCTTTTTGTCCTGATGATTCTTCAATAACGTCATCAAAATAGCTGTAACGGCGTCTTAGACCTACAACATCTTTAATATACATGGAAAACTCAAGCAGTTTGCTTGACTTGAATTCCGGGTCGGTTGAATAGGTAATTATGTAACGCTTAGTGGCAGGAGAGTCTTGCTCGCTGAATGCCTTGTATTCGCCAACCTGCAAAAATGGCACTACTGCATTACGGAAATCTTCTGAGAATGAAGCCATTTTAAACTTATCTGTACCTAAGGTTGATTCTTTTATAACTATCGGATCGTCTTTCGATAGTACTAACTTTCCGTATGGCGGTATGGCCACGACTTTTTGGTCGGTGTATGTGGTTGAGGCCGAATGTTCCTTTCCTCCGCCTACGGTGGTGCCCCCGGCCAAGGTGTTCACTACGCCGCCTATGCCCAAAGCCCCGGTGACGGCACCCAGGTTGATGCCGCCGCCCGAGCCGCCGCCTTGGTTCACCGTGGTCTGTTGTGCATTATAGTAAACATGGTAGTTGCCGTCTGGCTCTATCCTGAAGGTGTTCGCCTTGTCGATGTAAATGGTCTGTGATGTCTTATTAGTTATCTCGATATAAAACTTCCCTTCGAAAAATCTGTATTTATCTCCTACTAAACCACTGACTACACCGCCGTCGTACTTGTATGGAGTCTCGGAAAGGCTCTTTTTTTCATTAACGAATGAAATCAGAACATCGTCGGATGACAATACCGACGATGTTCCCACGCCGAGCGTGCCATAAAAAGCTGCTGCCTTTTTGTCTTTCCGCTTTGCCGTCGCTCCCTTGAACAAGTCCTCTTCCGTCTTGTTAAACGCCTCGATTAGTGCCGCATTTTCGGCTGCTGGCGTGGCCTTTGTGGGTGCGCTTGTGGATTCTTGGGCTTGCGCTTTGGCAGTTGATGTAGTTTCATTGAACACGTCCTTGTCACCATTCTGGTATTTTATCATGAATACGTCGCCCTTTGGTAAGACGTATGACGGCCCGTCGGGGTTAGACCACTTCTTGTATTCAACTTCGTCGGTTGACACCTTGATGACTTTAACTTCAAGTTCGTCGCCGTTGCGCTTGGTCAGCACGTCCTGAGCGAAGCCGTTCACGGCAGGAATCAATGCTCCCATAATGACTAAAATACTTTTAACACATTTCATGATCATATTAGTTTAATTGTGGTAAATCCTGTAAATAGATGCTTGTCGGGTTGTAGACTAACAACAGCCGGATAAGAGCTGGTTGCAGCATAATATAATGCAAATTTATAAACAAAATTTAAATACCCCCCTGAAAGAGTAAATAAAAGTTAATTAGATGCGTAAATTATGTAAATAAGGGACACTGGCTGACGATGCTTTTGCGGACTCTAACGCAACCGCTTGATTCTCAATGTCTTATAAAAGACGGCATCTCGCAGCGTAAAAGGTGGCTTTTCAGCGTGTGAAAGGTTACCTTTTACAATGCGGAAGGTTGCCTGCTGCGGTTCATCCGTGAAGAGGTGTCTTATTTATACATATTTTTATATCAGGCTTGCTGTAAATAGCAAAAAATATGTAAGTTTGCAATCGGTATGGATGTTTTCTCAAAAGATAAACGCAGCAAGATAATGGCCGCTATCCGCTCGAAGAATACACGGCCTGAACTTATCGTGCGCAAGTATCTTTTCTCCAAAGGCTTCAGGTATCGCATCAACCATCCACGCCTGCCCGGTCATCCCGACATCGTTCTGCGTAAATACCGTACATGCATATTCGTAAACGGCTGTTTTTGGCACGGGCACGATTGTCCCAAAGGTCACATACCCAAGACCCGGCAGGACTTTTGGCGGACGAAAATAAACCGTAACCGTGAACGTGACAAGGAGGAGCAACGCCGACTCGCCGAAATGGGCTGGCATTGCATCACCGTGTGGGAATGCGAACTGTCGCCGGCCAAGCGTGAAGCCACATTGCAGTCGTTGGAATATACGCTTAACCGCATATACCTTAAAGACCACGCAGTAAAATACCAGCCCATGCAAGACGGAGATTACGGCATGGCGGCTGAGCCGGAAGTAGGGGAGTGAGGGCATTTATGAATGTCGTATTATTTAACTTCATGATGCAATTAAACTTCATTGTATTTAATTTGTTACGTAAATTCAGCATTTTAACAGAAATATTAATTATCTTCGCGCCTATGGATAAAAGTAAGATACAATATGCTATTAATTCTGCTTATTCATTGATAAGTGGTGAATATGAGTCTCTTTGCGACGATGATTTGCGTGAAGAGTATGATGAGGTTTTGCATTTGCTTACGGAAGCAATGGATGAATTAAACAAATAAAATTATATGGTAACCGATTTTGAATCTTTGCAATCAGAGTTTTATCATTATATGGTAACTGTCGGCGGAATAGCTAAAAAGACGAGCAGGGATTATATCTCACGATTGAAGTTCTTAGCTGAAACAGGCGGTTATAAGTTGGACTCAAACATAACTTCTGAGTATATTGATGAAATAATGAATAATGAGGAGTTGCCGAATTATGATAAACTTTTTGATTTAGGTTATGTGTCGTTTGACGTTAATGGCATTGCCGTTTATTCAAAACTTTTATCTTATTCAGATAGGAAGATATTAGGATTAAAGCCGGACTTGCATTTGGTCAATATTGGAGAACAGCATAAAAAATATTTGAAATATCATAATGAAAACTGTTTCATGGAATAAATGAGTATGTTGGTATTTTTCATTAATAACTTCGTTAAATACGGAGTAAAACATGCGTTGGCGATGAAATTTTCTTTGGCAAATTCTTTTTAACGTTAGTTCGGTATAAGAACTAAAATCACGTTTAAGCGTAAGAAGTCGGCGGCATATTGTCATTCCGGGCCGGAACCCGGAATCCAGTAAACACACTTTCGTCAACAACTTGGTTGCATACACTGGATTCCGGGTCTCAGCCCGGAATGACAGAATGCAACATACTTCTTAAATCCAATACAACAACGATACTTTTTGTGGAATAATCCTTATACCGAACTCACGTTTTTTAAGTGATATTCTTTGTGATTGTTTTGCAAAGATACGTTTTTTTCCGTACATTTGTATCGAATTGTCTTCAATCTAAAAAAATCATTGACTATGCTTTTATCAACAACACCGACTATTGAGGGGCGCCGCATACTTGAATACAAGGGCGTGGTGACGGGAGAGACTATCGTAGGCGCTAACGTGCTGAAGGATTTCATGGCCGGTCTGCGTGACTTTTTCGGTGGGCGCAGCGGTACGTACGAGAAGGTTTTGCGCGAGGCCAAGGAGTCGGCCATGCGTGAGATGGAGGAGCGTGCCATGCAGATGGGCGCAAACGCCGTAGTAGGAATCGACCTCGACTATGAGGCTATCGGGCAGAACGGCTCGATGCTGATGGTGACGTGCAGCGGAACGGCAGTGGTTATTTAAGAATTAAGAGTTAAGAATTAAGAAAAAATGCTTTGCTGTTATGTTAATGCGGCAGGGCTATTTTTCTTAATTCTTAACTCTTAATTCTTAATATGAATATCCGCATTTGCCCAATACACTACATCTTATTTTAAGAAGTCTGTTGCATACCGTCATTCCGGGCCGGGACCCGGAATCCAGTTTATACACTCCAGTTGTTATGAATGGTGATTTCTGGATTCCGGGTCCCGGCCCGGAATGAAGGTATGCTGACGACTTCTTTCAAGAGGGTGAAGGCATTGGGCAAATGCGGATATTCATAATTCTTAATTTATTTGACTCTTTCCTAACTCGTAAGCCCGTGATGCCATTCGGTTTACGATGTTTTCGGCTGTGTCGGTGTCCATTTCGCCTATTTCGGGGCAACGGGTGTAGGCGTTTACGTGTTCGTCTTGCGTCTCGATGCGTCCGTCGAGTAGGTTGATGAAGTTGCGCTTGTATTCGGCCACTAAAGTTTGGTGGAATTCGTCGGTTTTGCAGGCGAAACGCACGAGGTCGATGTCGGTCGTGGCTTCGGTAACGAAGTCTTTCAAGAGCGGCTCTATTTCGTCGGCCTTGTAGTTCATGCGCGATATGGCGTAGAACGCTTCTTGGTTGAATAGTTTCGATATGCGTTCATAATGGTTGAGCATAGTGCGCTTGATGTTTTTCGGTTCGAAGCGTTCTTGTATGTCGACGTCGATTTGGGCTTCGAGCAGTCCTGTGACGAAGTATTTGAAAAACGCGCGCACCGTTGCGGCGATAACAATGTCTTTTCCTATCATTTTACAAAACGTGTTTTCTTAACTCTTAACTCTTAATTCTTAACTCTTAAAGCGCATTTTATGTTTCTCATCAGTCCTTCGTATTTCGCCCTTTTCACGGCGCTGCCCTTGAAGAGCGTGCGGTATTGGTCGACTGTAAGGCGCAGCCAGTCTGCGCGTGTCATGTTGAGCAGTTCGGGGCGTGGTTGCAGCTGCGGATCGTCGGTCGGCGTGGCGAAGCGGTTCCACGGGCATGCGTCTTGGCAGCGGTCGCAGCCATAGACGGTGTCGCCCATTTTGCAGGCGAAGCATTGGGGTATGTCCCCACGGTTTTCGATTGTGAGATACGACAGGCAGCATGATGAGTTGAACGTGGCGTCGCGGCCGAGAGCACCGGTTGGGCAGGCGTCAAGGCAGGCGTGGCATGTGCCGCAGCGTCCGGGTAGGGGGGTGTCGTACCGGTCGGCTTCGGCGTCGACGAACAGTTCGCCGAGAAAGAACATCGTGCCGGCGTGGGGGATTATGAGCTGGTGGTTGCGGCCAATCCAGCCTAATCCGGCCTTTACGGCCCAATATCGTTCGAGCACGGGAGCCGTGTCGCAGAAGGCTCGGTATGCGGTCAGGCCGAGGCGCGAGGCGAGCGAGTGGAGGCGTTGCTTCATGATGTCGTGATAGTCTTGGCCTAAGGCGTAGGCGGCGAATTTCAGTCCGCCTTCGCATGCACGCTTTCCGGGCGTGTAGTTCAGCGCGACGCTGACAATGCTTTTCACACCGGGCATAAGCTGCTGCGGGTCGAGCCGCTTGTCGGCGTTGCGTTCCATGTATTGCATGCCGGCGTGGGCTCCGTCGGCTATCCACCGGGTAAACGCCGCCGAATGCCGGCCGTCTACGGGCCCGGCCTCGGCCAGTCCGCAAGCGGAAAAGCCGAGGGCATGGGCCTCGGCTTTTACTTGTTCACTCGAAAGTCTTGAATTCATATCCTTGTTCTTTCAGCCACTTCAGCGCCTCGGGCAAGGCGTAGCGCAGCTTGTTTATGCTCTTAAGCGAGTCGTGGAACGTTATTATCGAGCCGTTGCGCGTGTACCGCTTTACGTTGCGCAGCACGTCCTCGGCCGTAAGCCACTTGCTGTAATCGCGTGTTACGAGATCCCACATTACGA
>CALUIJ010000150.1 GCA_944320675.1 uncultured Prevotella sp. | reverse complement strand
TCGCAATGGGCCTCATCAAGAACCCGGGCGAGGACAAGTACGCCGTGCTTAGCGACATTCTCGGCGACGAGGACCACCTCGGCGACATGGACTTCAAGACCACCGGAACGAAAGACGGACTCACGGCGACGCAGATGGACATCAAGTGCGACGGCCTGAGCTTCGAGATTCTCGAAAAGGCGCTCATGCAGGCAAAGGCCGGCCGCGAATACATACTCGGCAAACTGACCGACACAATCAGCGAACCGCGCGCCGAACTGAAACCGCAGGTACCGCGCATCGAGGCCTTCGACATACCGAAGGAGTTCATCGGAGCCGTAATAGGCCCGGGCGGAAAGATCATCCAGCAAATGCAGGAAGAGTCTGGCGCAACCATCACCATCGACGAAATCGACGGCGTAGGCAAGGTTCAGGTGAGCGCGCCCAACAAGGAGAGCATCCAGAAGGCCATCGCGAAAATCAAGGCAATCGTCGCCATACCCGAGGTGGGCGAGGTTTACGAGGGAACCATCCGCTCAGTGATGCCCTACGGCTGCTTCGTAGAGATACTGCCGGGCAAGGACGGACTGCTGCACATATCGGAAATAGACTGGAAACGCCTCGAGACCGTAGAGGAGGCAGGCCTGAAAGAGGGCGACAAGATAACCGTGAAGCTCATGGAAATCGACCCGAAGACGGGCAAGTACAAGCTCTCGCACCGTGTGCTCATACCGAAGCCCGAGGGCTACGTTGAGCGCGAGCGCCGCCCGAGGGGCGAACGCCGGCCGCGCCCTGAAAGGCAGAACCGCGAGCAGCGCCGCTTCGAGCACCGCCCGGGCCGCGAGGAATACCACGACCCATTGGCGCATAAGGAGCCGAAAGACTTTAACGACAGTCTCGACCGCGAGAATTTCTAATCGACATAATCGCCTGAGAAAACGGCGGTGCCCAACATCGGGGCACCGCCGTTTTCATTTTTACGGGCGCAAGCGGCCGACCGGTTCACACGCCGCGCAGGGCCATCGCCTTTATTTTCTTCCTGAGATATTCCTTAAACCCGGCACCGCCCACGACCTCCACGTCGTCGAAAAGGCCGAGGACGAAGCGGCCTATGCCGGCGTAACTGCACACGTCCATGCGGAGACGGCGGCGGCCGGAGGCGTCGACCGTGACGAACTTACCGGCATGGGGATACTCCTCGGTCAAGACATTGTAAGACAGCTGGCCGAGGTAAAGCTCGACGGGCATCAACGCCTCGCCGCTGAACATGAACACGTCGGTGAACACGAGGCGGTGCTTCTCCTCGTATTCCCACTCTGTGTCGAGCATCTGCACGCCCTGCATGCGGCTCACCTTGAAAGTCTTGTTGATGCCCGACGACGGCTCGTAACAGCGCACCTCGTTGTTGTTGTTCATCAGGAGGAAAGGCTCCACGTAGCGGTCGCGCGTGGTCTGGCTGTGGGGCGAGGCATACCCGAGGAGCACCACCTGGCGGCGGAGCTTGACGGCGTCGTAAAGCACGCCGATGTTGCGCACCGACTGCTCGCGCAGCTCTTCGCTCGCGAGTATCTCGAAGTCGTAAAAACGCTCGAGCTTCTTCTTGATGCTGACCACGAGGGGGTTGCCCCGCTCGGCCTTGTCGAGCAGCCGCCCTATCTGCACGGCTTCTTCCTCGGTGAAGGATATGCGGCTGAGCAGATGGTTGAAGAAGGGCGAGTCGCGGTCTACGCAATACGTATTGCCGTGCTTGTAGACCTTGAATCCGCTGTCGCGCAGGAATTCAAGGTAATAATAAAGGTTGCGGCGGGATATCCCCACCTTGCCGCAAAGCTCCTCGATGGTGTAATCGTGGTTCTCGGTAAGCAGGAGGAGGAGGTTCAACTGACGTTCAAGTTTATCGTGACGCACGTAATCATTTTTTTTAAGCAAACAAGTAACGAGCAGACAAGCAGACGAGGAGATTAGCTTAGCAGACAAGCAGACGAGTTACAAGCAAACTTTTCAGCAGACAAACAAGACAAGGAAATATGACTGGCAGACAAGCATATTTTCCTATTGGGCAAATCTCCTTGTCTGCTTGTCTGCTCGTCACTTGTTTGCTAACAGTTTGAATGTTTTCCTGTGGTAGGGCGTTATCCCGTATTCGGCTATGGCCTCGCGGTGCTTCCGCGTGGGGTAGCCCTTGTTCACGTTCCAGTCGTATTGTGGATGTTCAAGGGCGATACGGTCCATGTAGTCGTCGCGGTACGTCTTGGCGAGGATGCTCGCCGCGGCGATTGACAGATACTTGCCGTCGCCTTTCACCACGGTCGTGTATGGTATGAAGCGGTAGGGCTTGAAGCGGTTGCCGTCGACGATTATCGCCTCGGGGCGCACGGCCAATCGGTCGAGGGCGCGGTGCATGGCCAGTATGCTGGCGTTGAGGATGTTAATCTCGTCTATCTCCTCGGGGGTGGCCACGCCCACGGCCCACGCCACGGCGTCGCGTTCTATCTCGGCGCGCAGCTCGTAGCGGCGCTTGGTCGATAGCTGCTTCGAGTCGTTGAGCGCGTCGTTCACGTAGTCCTCGGGCAGGATTACCGCCGCGGCATACACGCTGCCGGCAAGGCATCCGCGCCCCGCCTCGTCGCAACCGGCCTCGACGAGGCCATTGTTCATGTGGCTTTTAAGCATTGTCGTTTTATATTTTAATGGGACGGATGGGAGCAATGGGAAGCATGGGAAGGGGCGGCGGAACCCCGCGTTTTGTCACACGGCTAACCGGCTCATTTCCAACGTGTTGGCAAAAGGCCGCCTTCCAGCCTGCAAAAAGCCGTCTTTGGGCCTGCAAAAGGCCGTCTTTCATGGGATAAAACGCCGCCTTTCGCAACGCCTCCGGCTTTTGGCTGAACACGCATACGGCTTTGGTCTGCCCCATTCCAACCACCCGGCATTCCTACTTTACTATTCTCCTCCTTACTCCCTTACTACTGATTTATCTTTCTTTAACTAAAAACGTTACATCAGTGAACTTATTGTGCACAAACTGATGTTTATTTTGCAGTCGGAAACGAAACTATAACAATCAAGGATATGGAAAAGCGAATGACAATGACCGTAAGCCCTGCGGCTGACAAGAAAATCACGGAGATGGTGAAAAAGGCGGCCAACATGATTAAAACGCCGCTGCGCATGCTGCGCAAATATTATTCAAGCGTGCTCGGGCGCGGGGTTAGCCGCGCCGAGGCGAGGGCGATAACCGAGACTCAAATTGCGTTTTTCATAACGGTTATGCCTGCCGACCTGCCAATAATAATAAGGTTGGCGGCATGCGCGTGGTTGGTGGCCAAAGTGAAAAGAATTAAAAGCTATTTGAGTTAAGAGCTATTTAAGTTAAGAGTTAAGAATTAAGAATTAAGAAAAAAATGCTTTGTTTATAAAACCACAAGGCTATTTTTCTTAATTCTTAATTCTTAACTCTTAATTATTAATTATCTAACCGAACATCCTGCTTACGCGCTTTATCCCTTCGGCAAGGGCGTCGATTTCCTCCTTCGTGTTGTAAAGGGCGAACGAGGCGCGCACCGTGCCCTGTATGCCGAGACGCAGCATCAGGGGCTGGG
>CALUIJ010000149.1 GCA_944320675.1 uncultured Prevotella sp. | reverse complement strand
GACCGAACAACAGATATACCAGAAACTATCGGCGGCGTGCGCGTCGGCCGAGCACTGCTCTTACGAGATGACCGAGAAGATGAGCCGCTGGCAAGTGCCCGACGACGTGCAGGCGCGCGTAATGGAGCGGCTCGTAAGCGAACGCTTCGTCGACGACGAACGCTACTGCCGCTTCTTCGTGCGCGACAAGATACGCTACAACAAGTGGGGCCGCCGCAAGGTGGAGCAGGCACTGCGCCTGAAGCGCATACCCGAGGACGTGGCCGCCGCCGCGCTCGACGAGATAGCCCCCGAAGTCTACGCCGACATACTGCGGCCCCTGCTGCAGGCCAAGCGCAAGAGCACCAAGGCCGCCAACGCATACGAGCTCAACGGCAAGCTGACGCGCTTCGCCCTCGGCCGCGGCTTCACCATGGACGTAATACGCGAATGCCTCGGCGACGTAGGCGAAGATTGAGTTTTGCATACGTTTTTGGCCGTAATATAACCCATACCAGGCATATAAGAAACAAGAAATGAAACCGTTCCGAACCTGAAACGCAAGCAGCCGGCAGGTGATGTCATTCCGGGCTTAGACCCGGAATCCGGCGTGTACGACCTCGTTCAAATTATAAAGTATTTTCTGGATTCCGGGTCCCGGCCCGGAATGACATCACCTGCCGGCTGCTTAACAATGGTTTTGACTTAATTCAAAAACAGTTTCTTATACCTAACCAACGTGAATTTGCCGAATTATTCTTACCTTTGCATAAGGTAAGCTGCACTCGGCAATACGAGAGCAAGCTCTCATTGCACTCGCTTGCATTACCTTTGCATAAGGTAAGCCATACCACGCAGAAAGGTATTACGATGACAAACAACGACTTTGACATAAGAAACAACACGCTATCGTCGGCCGAAAAGGAGTTTGAGAACGCCTTAAGGCCCCTGCGCTTCGGCGACTTCAGCGGACAGAAGAAGGTGGTTGAGAACCTCGAGGTGTTCGTAGAGGCGGCAAAGTACCGCGGCGAACCGCTCGACCACACCCTGCTGCACGGCCCTCCCGGATTGGGAAAGACCACCCTGAGCAACATCATCGCCAACGAATTGGGCGTAGGCTTCAAGCTGACCAGCGGCCCCGTGCTCGACAAGCCCGGCGACCTGGCCGGCATACTGACCTCGCTCGAACCTAACGACGTGCTCTTCATCGACGAGATACACCGCCTTTCGCCGGTAGTAGAGGAATACCTTTACTCGGCGATGGAGGACTACCGCATCGACATAATGATCGACAAAGGCCCATCGGCGCGCTCGATACAGATAGACCTCAACCCCTTCACCCTCATAGGGGCCACCACCCGGAGCGGACTGCTCACCGCCCCGCTGCGCGCCCGCTTCGGCATAAACCTGCACTTAGAGTACTACGAACCCGAAACGCTAACAAAGATACTGAAACGCTCGGCAGGCATACTTAAAGTGCCCATCGACGACGACGCGGCCGTAGAGATAGCGCGGCGCAGCCGCGGCACGCCCCGTATAGCCAACGCGCTGCTGCGCCGCGTGAGGGATTTCGCCCAGGTGAAGGGCACCGGCCGCATCGACACGGCCATCGCACGCATAGCCCTCACCGCGCTTAACATCGACCAGTACGGACTCGACGAGATCGACAACAAGATACTGCTCACGATCATCGACAAGTTCCGCGGCGGCCCGGTGGGCGTGACCACCATCGCCACGGCCATCGGCGAAGACTCCGGCACGGTGGAGGAAGTGTACGAGCCTTACCTCATCATGGAGGGATTCGTCAAGCGCACGCCGCGCGGACGCATGGCCACCGAACTGGCTTACAAGCACTTCGGGCGCAACATGTACGGTTCAAGCGCAATGGAGCAAGACCTGTTCGGGAATTAAGAGTTAAGAGTTAAGAATTAAGAAAAATAGTCTTGAGGATAAAAGCCGCAATGCCATTTTTCTTAATTCTTAACTCTTAATTCTTAATTAACCACGCTCTTAATTCTTAACTCATAATTCTTAACTTAAAAGTATGACAGGAATATTCATCGGAAGCTTCGACCCCTTCACCGTAGGCCACGACGCGATAGTGCGCCGCGCGCTGCCGCTGTTCAACAAGATTGTCATCGGCGTGGGCGTGAACGTGCGCAAGAAATACCTATATTCGGCCGAAGTGAGGGTGAAAGACATCGCCACGCTCTACGCCGACGAGCCTAAGATAGAGGTGAAGGCGTACAGCGACTTGGCCGTAGACTTCGCCAAGCGCGAGGGCGCGCAGTATATAATAAAAGGCGTGCGCAGCGTGAAAGACTTCGAGTACGAGCGCGAACAGGCCGACGTCAACCGCCGGATAGGCGGCATAGAGACCCTGCTGCTCTACGCCGAGCCGCAATATGAGAGCGTATCGTCGAGCATGGTGCGCGAGCTTATCCACTTCGGAAGGGACGTTTCGGAGTTCCTGCCGGGTAAATTAAGAGTTAAGAGTTAAAAATTAAGAAAGCAACTCTTAACTTTCAGTTCATCAACACCCTACAAAAAAGTCATATTTTCTTAACTCTTAATTCTTAACTCTTAACTCAGAAAATGATTACCTACAACACCGACGGCGTTAAGATGCCGAAGATAAAGAAGCGCGAGACCACGGCGTGGATAAAGGCCGTGGCCGCCGGATACGGCCGGAAGACCGGCGAAATAGGCTATATGTTCGTCAGCGACGAGAAGATACTCGAAGTAAACCGCGAGTATCTCGGCCACGACTACTACACGGACATCATAACATTCGACTACGACGAGGGCGGCACCATCAACGGCGACATAGTGATTTCGCTCGACACGGTGCGCTCGAACGCCGAGGCTTTGGGCAAGACTTACGACGAAGAGCTGCACCGCGTCATCATCCACGGCATACTGCACCTCTGCGGAATAAACGACAAGGGGCCGGGAGAGCGCGAGATAATGGAGGCCGCCGAGAACAAGGCCTTGGCCATGCTGCCTGGCAGATGACGGCGGAGCGGCGGCAGAAGAACGGCGGAGCGGCGCGTCACACGCCGCCCTTAAGCTTATCGTAGAAGTGCTTCCACAACGGCGCGGCCATTAGGCTCTGGCGTATCTTGCCGCCCGAGAGCAGGGCGAAAGCCTCGTCCACGCCCATAAGCCTCACCTCGATGTCCTCCGTACGGTCGAGATGCTGGCCGCCGACGCGCTCCACTCCCATGGCGAGGAAGCAGTGGCAGATGTTGTTCATCGCGCTCGCGTTGGCCGAAACGGCCATCAGTTCGCGCCACTCTCCGCCAGCGTAGCCCGTCTCTTCAAGAAGTTCGCGGCGCGCGGCGGCCTCGGGCTGCTCGCCCTCCTCGCACACTCCGGCCACTATTTCGACGCAAGTCTCGCCGATGCCGTGGCGGTATTGGCGTATGAAAACATAGTCGCCGTCCTTTGTCACGGCGATAACGTTCACCCATGCGGGATATTCCAACACGTAATATTCATCGTTGACGGCGCCAGTAGGCAGTTCAACGGTGTCCCTGCGCGCCGTCAGCCACGGGCGGCGTATCAGGTATTCGCTCTTAAGCGTTTTCCATTTCATGTCACGTTCCATGATGATTCACTTTTTTACCGACGATGCCTGACGGACTGTCAGGCATTGCCAGAGGTTATTAGACTAATGATACTTACGGGGCTGACAAGACATAACGCGGGGCAAGAGACCGCTCACGGCCGACACGCTTCAGCCCCAACAAACGCGCGTCTCCTTTCAAGCGTTATCTTTTTTCCAGTCACCGGATGCATGAACGACAACATTTCGGCGTGCAGGCAGAGCCGTCCGCCGGGATGGCCGTAGAGCCTGTCGCCGACGATGGGCGTGCCGAGGCCGTCGGCGTGGGCGCAGTGTATGCGCAGCTGGTGGGTGCGCCCGGTGAGCGGGAACAGCTCTATGCGGGCGCGGCCGCCGTCGACGCCCATTATACGGTACTCTGTTACGGCCTCCTTGCCGCCCTCACGGTCTACCTTCTGGTACGGACGGTCGAGCGGATCGGCACTCAGCGGCAGACTGACGATGCCCTGCCTCGGGCGGTCGGGCACTCCGTCGAGCAGCGCCGCGTAGCGTTTCTTCACCCCGCGGGCGGCGAACTGCGCCTGGAGATTCTTGTAAACGTCGATGCCGTAGGCCACGAGCAGCAGCCCCGACGTGTCCATGTCTAAGCGGTGGACGAGCTCGACGAAGCCTTTACCGGGCCGCCGCAGGCGCATCTCTTCAAGCACCGAGGCTCCCCCGCCCTTGCCCGGCACCGACTTCATGCCGGCCGGCTTGTCGACCACGGCCAGCCATTCGTCCTCGTAAACTATCTCCAACGGCTCAACGACGGCACGCTCGGGGCTGCCGCCGTCGACGTCGAGCCCCTGCAGCATGTGCGTAAGTATGGGCAGGCACTTGCCCCGGCAGGCGGGATAGTAGCGCAGGTGGTGGCGTATCTCACAGGCCGGCGACGCGCCCCACCAGAACTCGGCCATGCACACGGGGCGCAGGCCGTTGAGGTAAGCGCACTGCAGCAGCTTGGGGGCGCAGCAGTCGCCGGCGCCCGAGGGCGGCACGCGCATGGGCGTTTCGGCGAAGATGGAGCAAAGGTCGCGCCGACGGCCGCGCGCGTCGAGCATCACGTATTGCGAGAAGAGCCACCGCTGAAGTGCGTCAGACATCTGCCTGCGCCGCGCCTTAAGCCGCGATATTACAGCCTCTACGGCCTCTACCTCCGCCTCGGCCGGCGCAAGGCGGGCCTTGGCGCGCCGGCGGACGCGGCGCAGCTCGGCCTTCATGAACTGGCTCTCGCGCACCATCGCCGCCTCTTCTTCGGCCGAAACACCCACGGGCGAACGCCTCCGTTCGTCGCGGCGGGCCTTCGCCTCGGCCATTTTCCGCCTGAAAGAGTCTTCCTCCTCCTTGTTTTCACGCATTATGCGGTCGCGCCCGCACTTGGCCGATGCATAACTCTCAGATTCAAGAATATCGTCAATATCATGGTTCAAGGCCGTTATCACGGCCTCGCGGGTCTTGAAATAGCCGTCGGGGCGCATGGCGTCGAACACCGGCGGAACGAAGAACGGATGGTCGTTCCTGCCGGCCAGCAGGCCCGAATAAGCAGCAAGGTAGCCGAGACGGCCGCAGCCGTCGACGACGACGAGCACCCCGAACATCTTGCCGCGGTCGGCGTCGGCGCGCAACGCGCCGTCGGCGGCGATATAAGCCTGCACCTCGGCCGCAGCCACGAGGCACAGCGGATGCGGCTCATAGTGGAACGGATTGGTGAACTTCTGCGGCCGTGGCAGGTCAGACACAAGCGGATGGAATATCGGTAACATGGTGCAAACATACAAAAAAACTTCATTCGGCGCAAAGAAACATAAGCTTTTCGGAAGCAAAAGGCCGTGTTTCGCACGGTAAAAGGCCGTGTTTCGCAAAAAGGAAGGCCGCCTTCCGCAGCGCGGAGGGCGGCCTTTTGTAAATCAACGCCGTGCCGTTAAGCCGACGGCCCGGCATGTCCAGGAGCTTATTCTACCACGAACTTCTTGCCGTTCATGATGTAGACGCCCTTCTGCAGCTTTGACGGGTCGCCGTCGTTGCTGATGAGCTGTCCGTCAACGCCGTAGACCGGACCGCGCCCGATGGTCTCGCCGCCGTCGGTGGCGACTTCGGTTATGCCGGTGCCCAGGTTGTCGAACTCAACCGAGTTGGACTCGGCCGACTCTTCGCCGCCTACCGTAGCCGTAACGGTGTAGACTCCGCTTTCAGCGTTCTCGACAACGGTCGAGGTGCCGGTGACGCCGGTCTGCACGGGCGTGCCGTCCTTGTAGACCGTGTAGGTCACGCCCTCGGCGCCGGCTGCCGGTGCCGACATGGGCTTAAGCTGCTGGTCGGCCGTCTTCAGCGTGGCAGAGATAGCCCAGTTGTAGTCGAAGCCGAAGTTCTCCTTCATAGACTTCCAATAGTCGGGAGAAGCCGACGACGAGATAAGGTCGCTGTAATAGCTGGCCACGTTGGGGCCGTCGTCGCATACCAAAGGCTTAACGCCCAAGTTGTAAGAGAGGAAGTAGCCTACGGAAACGTCCTGTCCGGCCATCACGGGTACGGGCTTGTCAAGGCGCACGGTGTTGGCTCCCACGGAGAGCGAAGACAGGTCGATGTCCTGCATGTAGACGATGTTGTCGCCGTACATCACCACGGCCGCAGCCGAGAGCACGTTGGTATCGTTGAGCCTGAAGCTGATGTGCGACACCTCCTGGCCCACCTTGTCGGCTATCTCAGCCGCCGGGAACTTGATCATCATGTAGCCTTCGACAACGCTGCCTCCGGTCATGCCGAACGCCAAGTAGTTGCCGCTGCCGTTGTCGTAAGTCAGTTCGGGAGCGTCGTCGACGGGCTTCCATTCAAGTTTCAAGCCATTGCCGTCGGCCGTTCCGCGCAGGTCGTAAGGCGCCTGGGCGCGCTGGGCGATGGTGTTGGTGAACGTCATGACGTCGCTTGCGGGCGACTCCCATCCGTTCTCGTAAACGGTCGTAACATAATAGTTGAACACGCCGTAGTCGTCCAACGTCGCAGCGTATGCGGTAGCCTCGGTCTCAACGGCCATCTCGCCGTTGCGGTAGATGCGGTAGCTCTTCGCCTCGGGCTTCTCTCCGGCCTTCTTAGGCGCGGCCTTGCGTACTTGCACGTCGGGCGCGATGCCGAATTCCAGCTCGGCCGGGCTTACGTCGGTCCTCATGTCGAGGGTGATCTTCTCGAGCATGGAGCCGTCGAGCGGGGTGCTGCCCAAGCGCACGGCCTTGGCCTGGTCCTGCGGCGAGTCGGCGTCGACGGCGAGCGCGCCGATGACGATGTTCATGCCGCTCACTTCAGAAGCAATCGTGCCGAGCTTAAGCCACGAGCCCACTCCGCCCGCAAGGTTGATAACGGCTCCGCCGTCGACCTCGGGGCCAGCGTCGAGCATTATCGGGCTTGAGCCTGCAGGCAGCACGGCGTCGTAAACAAGGTAGAGGTCCTTGCCCTCGGGTATCCTCACGTCTTCACCGGCGTCAAAGGTCAGCGAGTAAAGGGCCTGGGGCGTAATCTCGCCCTTGGCGAACTGCTGCTCGTAGAGCACCTCGCCGCCCTCGGCCAGCACCTTGAGCTTGAAGCCGTCAAGCTCGTCGCCGATGCCGAACGTAAGCGAATGGAGCTTGTACCCTGCGTAGCCGGCAAGCTCGTCCTTGCTGAACTTAGCGCCGTAGAGCATCGACATTTCCTCGGCGAACCCGGCCGCGTAAGTAGCCGTGCCGTAATGCTTAAGCTCGTAAGCGTCGGGGCTCCACGAGAACGCTATGTCCTTGCCCTCCTGGGCGTAGTCTACGAGGACGGGGGCCTTATATTCCTCGGGCAGGGTGTAAGTGAGGTTGGCCGCAACCTGCTCGGAGGTCTTGCCGCCGTCGCCCTTGGCCACTACGGCATAAGAATAAGTGCCGAGGTCGGGCACGTTGTCGACGTAAGTCGTCCCGGCAACGTCGGCCGCTATCAGCTGTCCGTCGCGGTAAACATCGTAGCCTACCACCTCCTGCGGCTGGGCGGCCTGTTCGCTCAGGGCCTCAACGTCGGCCGTGAGCATGAAGTTGCCTGCGATGTCGCCCTCGGAGAGCGTCTTCCAATACGGGCTTGTCTCGGCGAAGCCCTTCGACGAGGGGCTTGACGTAGAGAAGGTGTTGCCCTTGTCCTCTACGGCGGGGGTGTTGTCGACGCCTACCGGGTGGCCGCCGGCCGTGTGGGTGTAGTAAAGACCGAAGGCGTACTCGTTGCCAAGCTCCATCTTATAAGGCTCGGCGAAGGCGAACTTGTTCCATGCGTCGGGCGTAATGGCCGCAACCGCGTCGGCGCCCACCTCCTCGAAATAGTCGATTTCGCCGTTCTTCATGACGAACGCCGTTACGCCGTTAATCGTGCCGTCGTTCTTAACGTAAGCGTTGACGGCCGTTATCTGGTGGTCGGGGAAGGCCGCGAGGTCGGCCGGCGAGAACTGCTGTATGATCCATACCTTCGGCGCAGTGCTTGACGTGCCGCCTATCGACACGCCGAGATCCTTGCCGCTCCACGTCATTTCGGGGCCGCGCTTGAGCGGGGCGCTCCAGGTTATGGTGCCGGCAAGGTTGTCGACCGTGCCCGACACGCCTGCCACGGGCGGCATGTAGCCGTACACGGACAGCGTGTTGGCCGTAATCCCGGCCGAAAGGTTCTCGCCCGAAGCATATACGGCGGACACTTGGTACTTGTGTTGCCCCTCGGGTTCGCCGGTCAGCGTGTAAGACGTTGCGTCGGTCAGAAGCTCGGCGTTGGCCTTCGCCCCGTCGCGGTAGACGTTGTAGCCCTGAGGCTCCCCTGCGGCCTCGTTGTGCAGGACGGCGGTTATGAGGAAGTCGCCTGGACAGTCCTCGTACCACTTCTTGCCGTCATACGAGTAGAGGTTGCCCTTGCCGTAAGTGGGAGTGCGGTCGCAGATGGCCACGAAGCTCATGTTGCGCCCGGCCGAATACCTGACGGCTATCATCACTTCCTTGTCGGCGGGGATTGTGTAAGGCTTGTCGAACTTTACGTTGCGCCATGTGTTCTTCTCGAATCCCGTGAGGTCGGCGGCCTGCTCGTAAACCGGTTCGCCGTTTTCAAAAATAACGACCGAAGCCTTGAAAATCTCACGGTATTCCCAATACTTCACTGCGTCAATCGTCTGTCCCGCGTAAGCCGCAAGCTCGCCGGGCGTGAATTTGCTTGCCGCATAAAACTCTACCGCTCCCTGCGGATCCTTCAGGATGCCGTCAAGTCCGTTGTAGTCTTCACCGTCGTGCCACTGCAGCGTGATTTCGTCAGCGGGCGCTTTCCAACTCAGCGTGACGTCCTGGAACGTGACATCGGCCTTAAGCGAATGCGGTTGGCCGTTTTGTGCACAGATGCTACACTCTCCGATAAACCCGGAGGCAATTGACAAAAAGGCAATTGCGCGCAAAATAGTCCTTCTTTTCATAAGGCAGTATAGATTTAAGATAAGCGGCGGTTGAAAACTTCAGGCGACCGTACCGTCCGCCGGCGATCCGTGCCGCCAGGGCTGCATGCGGCGGCGCCGCTTTTACCATACGCATGCAGTCATAATCACCGTCGGCAAATATAATGAAATTTATTTACACCGCAAAACATTTTCTGAATATTATTCACACTTTATTTATAAAATGAATAAAAAGTGGATAAAACCCGGCGTAATCGTAACTTTACGGCCGCAGGCCGCAAACGGCGCGCAAACAAAATAAGGAGGCACGCCGTCGCGGCGGGCCTCCTTACAAAAAAACTTATAGTTTAACCTTAAAATGATTATCTCAGCTTTGCGTATCCGTAGCGTGCTGCCTCGCCGAGCTCCTCCTCGATGCGGATGAGCTGGTTGTACTTGGCCATACGGTCGGTGCGGCTCATAGAGCCGGTCTTTATCTGGCCTGAGTTGGTGGCAACGGCGATGTCGGCGATGGTAGTGTCCTCAGTCTCGCCAGAGCGGTGGGATGTAACCGTGGTGTAACCGTGGCGGTGAGCCATCTCGATGGCGTCGAGGGTCTCGGTGAGCGAACCTATCTGGTTTACCTTAATCAGGATAGAGTTGCCTGCGCCCATCTTGATGCCCTTCTCGAGGAACTTGACGTTGGTAACGAAGAGGTCGTCGCCTACCAACTGGCAGCGGTCGCCGATGGCGGCGGTCAGCTTAACCCAGTTGTCCCAGTCGTTCTCGTCGAGACCGTCCTCGATAGAGTCGATAGGATACTTGGTGATGAGCTCCTCGAGGTACTTGATCTGCTCCTCTGCGCTGAGCTTCTTGCCGTTGGGATCCTTCTTCTTGCCGTCCTTCAGCTGGCGGTAGTCGTAGTACCACTCGCCGTTCTCGCATACGGCGAACTCGCTGGCTGCGCAGTCCATGGCGATCTTAACGTCCTTGCCCGGCTCGTAGCCTGCGTCCTTGATTGCCTGGCAGATGCTCTCGAGAGCGTCCTCGATGCCGTCCAAAGCGGGAGCGAAGCCGCCCTCGTCGCCTACTGCGGTAGAGAGTCCGCGCTTCTTAAGCAGCTTGGCAAGAGCGTGGAACACCTCTGCGCCCATGCGGATGGCTTCCTTCTCGTTGGGAGCGCCGACGGGGCGGATCATGAACTCCTGGAAGGCGATGGGGGCGTCAGAGTGTGCGCCGCCGTTGATGATGTTCATCATGGGCACGGGCAGCGTGTAAGCGTTGCAGCCGCCGATGTAGCGGTAGAGAGGCATGCCGAGGGCCTTTGCGGCAGCCTGTGCCGTAGCCAATGACACGCCGAGGATGGCGTTGGCGCCGAGCTTGCTCTTGGTGGGTGTGCCGTCGAGGGCAAGCATCTTATGGTCGATGCCGCGCTGGTTGAAGACGCAGTCGCCTTTCAAAGCCGGCGCGATGATTGTATTTACGTTCTCAACAGCCTTGAGCACGCCCTTGCCGCCGTAGCGGTTCTTGTCGCCGTCGCGAAGCTCGAGGGCCTCGTTCTCGCCCGTCGACGCTCCTGACGGAACGGCGGCGCGGCCCATAACGCCGTTTTCAAGGGTTACTTCAACTTCGACTGTGGGATTGCCTCTTGAGTCGAGGATTTCTCTTGCATGAACTTTTTCAATCTTCATAATTACCTTAAGTTTAAAAGAGTCGTAATTTATGTTCTCTTGTATCTGTCCGCAAAGTTACTGTAAAATCGGGAAAAAAGGAAACAATCATACGCCTTATTTCCCCGCATTAATCTTTATTAATAATATAAGGTGTAGGTTGCGCAGGCAAGGCGCAGGCACGCCTGCGGGCGCGCCGCGGAAGGTAAGCTTACACGGCGCGGAAGGTAAGCTTACGCCGCCCCGAAGACCGTATTCCGCAGTCAGGAAGACCGTCTTCAGGCAGCCGGCCCGGCTTATACAAAAAAACGACCGGGAAACCGTAGCGGCAAGGCCGCCGGCTTCCCGGTCGTCATTGTTATTTATGAGAAAGAATCATGGTTGCTTGCCTATGTAGGCGAGGATGCCGCCGTCAACGTAAAGGATGTGGCCGTTGACGAAGTCGGAAGCGTCGGAAGCGAGGAACACGGCCGGGCCCATCAGGTCTTCGGGCGTGCCCCAGCGCGCCGCCGGGGTCTTTGACACGATGAAGCTGTCGAACGGATGGCGGCTGCCGTCGGCCTGGCGCTCGCGCAGCGGAGCCGTCTGCGGCGTGGCGATGTAGCCCGGGCCTATGCCGTTGCACTGTATGTTGTGCCCGCCGAACTCTGAGCAGATGTTGCGCGTGAGCATCTTCAGTCCGCCCTTCGCCGCGGCGTAGGCCGACACTGTCTCGCGTCCCAGCTCGCTCATCATCGAGCATACGTTGATTATCTTGCCGTGGCCCTTCTTTATCATGCCGGGGATTACGGCCTTTGACACGATGAACGGGGCGTTGAGGTCGATGTCGACCACCTGGCGGAAGTCCTCAACCGACATTTCGGTCATCGGTATGCGCTTGATGATGCCGGCGTTGTTGACGAGTATGTCTACCGTGCCGAGCTCGCGCTCGATGTCGGCCACCATGGCCTTCACCTCGTCCTCCTTCGTCACGTCGCAGATGTAGCCCTTGGCGTCGATGCCCTTTGCCTTATAGTCGGCCAGGGCCTGGTCCATGTGGTGCTGCGAGCGGCAGTTGAAAGCTATCCTTGCGCCTGCCTTGGCGTAAGCCTCGGCGATGGCGAAACCTATTCCGTAAGCGGCTCCCGTCACGAGGGCCACCTTGCCCTCGAGCGAGAATTTCTGTGAAAATGTATCCATTTCTTTACATTGATTATAGTGTACGGAAGTTAAAGAAGTTATAGAAGTTAAAGGTGTTAAAGACAAACGCCTTGCGTGATGACCTTGCAATAGCAAAAGGTATTGTCTTTAACTTCTTAGCGAGCGCAGCGGGCGATAACTCCTTCAACTTCTTTAACTCCAAAAAACAGTTTACTTCAGGTCGGTAATCTTAGAGAAGTCCTGATCGCCGTAGTCCTGGTTCTCGCCTCCCATGCCCCAGATGAAGGTGTAGTTGTGGGTGGCGGCGGCGCTGTGTATGCTCCATTCGGGCGACAGCACGGCTTGGTCGCCCTTCATCCAGATGTGGCGCGTCTCGTCGATTTCACCCATGAAGTGGCATACGGCCTGCTCCTCGGGCACCTCGAAGTAGAAGTAAGCCTCCATGCGGCGGCTGTGCACGTGGGCCGGCATGGTGTTCCATACGCTGCCGGGGGCAAGCTCGGTCATGCCCATCTGCAGCTGGCACGTGGGCAGCACCT
>CALUIJ010000148.1 GCA_944320675.1 uncultured Prevotella sp. | reverse complement strand
TTGCCGTCCTTCACCGTTATGTGCGCCGCGTTGGTGTCGCCGAAGAGGTTGTGCATGTCGCCCAGTATCTCCTGGTATGCCCCTACGAGGAACACGCCGAGGTAGTAAGGCTCGTTCTTGCGCAGCGTGTGCACGGGCAGGATGTTGGATATGTTGCGGCTCGTAACGAAGTTGGCTATCTTTCCGTCGCTGTCGCACGTTATGTCCTGCAGCGTGGCACTGCGCGTCGGCCGCTCGTTGAGGCGCTGCAGCGGCACGATGGGGAAAATCTGGTCTATCGCCCATGCGTCGGGCAGCGACTGGAAGAGCGAGAAGTTGCAGAAATATTTGTCGGCCAGCAGCTTGTCGAGTCCCTTCAGCTCCTCGGGCGTATGCTTGAGCGACTTGGCCAGCGAGTTGATTTCGCGGCACACGCTCCAGTACATCCTCTCTATCTCGGCCCGCGTCTTAAGGTCCACTAAGCCGTGCTCGAACAGGTCGAGCGCGTCCTCGCGTATCTGCTCCGCGTCGTGCCAGTCCTCGAGCATGGTGCGCGGGTTGAGGTTGTCCCATATCTCGTAAAGGTCCTTCACCAATTTGTGCGAGCTTTCCGTAGGCTCGTACTCCTCGCCCATCTCGGGCAGCGACGCCGTCTCGAGCACGTCGATCACCAACACCGAGTGGTGGGCCGAGAGCGAGCGGCCGCTCTCCGTGATAAGGTTGGGGTGGGGCACGCCGTAGCGGTCGGAAGCCTCGACGAAGGCGTAGATGCAGTCGTTTACGTACTCCTGTATCGAGTAGTTCACCGAACTTTCGCTGTTGGGCGAGCGCGTGCCGTCGTAGTCGACGCCAAGGCCGCCTCCGCAGTCAACGAAGTCGACGTTGTAGCCCATCTTCCTGAGCTGTATGTAGAACTGCGAAGCCTCCTTCAGCGCCGTCTGTATGCGGCGTATCTTGGTTATCTGGCTGCCGATGTGGAAGTGGATGAGCCGCAGGCAGTCCTGCATTCCTTTCTTTTCGAGTATTTCGAGCGCCGTGAGCAGTTCCGAGCTTGTCAGCCCGAACTTGCTCGCGTCGCCGCCGCTCTCCTCCCACTTGCCGCTGCCCGACGAGGCCAGCTTTATCCTTATGCCGAGGTTGGGCCTTACGCCGAGCTTCTTGGCGGCGCGGCTTATGATGTCAAGCTCGTTGAGCTTCTCTACCACTATGAATATCCTCTTGCCCATCTTCTGCGCCAGCAGGGCCAGCTCGATGTAGCTCTGGTCCTTGTATCCGTTGCAGATTATCAGCGAGTCGCTCTGGCACTGCACGGCGATTACTGCGTGCAGCTCGGGCTTCGAGCCGGCCTCGAGGCCGAGGTTGAACTTACGTCCGTGGCTGATTATCTCCTCGACGACGGGCTGCATCTGGTTCACCTTGATGGGATAGATGATGAAATTCTCGCCCTTGAACCCGTATTCGTCGGTGGCTTTCTTGAAACAGCTCCACGTTTTCTCGATCCTGTTGTCGAGAATGTCGGGGAATCGCAGCAGCACCGGCGGCGTGACGTCCCTCAGGGCCAGTTCGTCGAGCACGTCGTGCAGGTCTATCTGCACGTTGTCCTTGCACGGTGTGACGTACATGTCGCCCTTCTCGTTGATGCCAAAGTAGGATGTTCCCCATCCGCTGATGTTGTAAAGCTCGTTAGAGTCTTCGATTGTCCATTTCTTCATCTCGGCCTTTTGTCTGTTTTATTGTTAATCTTTTTGTCAATCGGAAATCGTAAAACGAGAATTATGATTACCCCTGTTTGTCAGGGAATCACGGCTAATCAGCAATGGTAATCATAATTCTCATTCCTCAATTCACAATCCTCAATTAGGAAGTAGTTATAATTCTTAGTTCTTAATTCTTAACTCTTGATTATAATGAAAGCATCTCCCTGAGCCTCGCCACCGACGTCCGTATCTTCTCGTAGTTGTCGAGCAGGTTCACGTCGAGCACGTGTTTCGCCTTCATGTAGTATTGTTCGCGCTGCGCCAGTTGGCCGGCGATGAAGCCGCGCAGCTCTTCTTGGCTCTTGCCTTCGAGCAGTGGACGCTTCACCTTGCCCATTCTCAGGTGGGCGCAGAGCACCTCTGGCTCTGCCTTCAGGTAGACGGTGTCGCCCTGGGCGTTCATGTAATCCATGTTGTCGAAGAAGCAGGGAGTGCCTCCCCCGCTGCTTATTATCACGTCCTCGAACTCCGCCGCCTCGTGCAGAAGGTTGTGCTCTACGCGGCGGAAGCCGTCTTCGCCGCGCTCGGCGAAGAGCTGCGGCACAGTCTTGTGCATCCTCGCCTCGATATACCAGTCGAGGTCGTAGAACTGCATCCCTGTCTCCTTGGCGAGCGCCTTGCCGACGGTGGTCTTGCCGGCGCCCATGTATCCGATGATTATTATCCGCCGCATCGGTTATTTCTTCTTTGAGTTGTTTATCACGTCCATGCACTCCTCGAGTGTCAGTTCGGCCGCCTTGTCGTGCATGTTCTTGGGCAGTCGGTAGTTCTTGCCGTCGTATGCCAGGTAGGGGCCGTAGCGTCCGTTCATCACTTCGAGCTTGGGCTCGTCGTCGAAGGTCTTAATGTGCCGCTGTGTCTCTTGCCGGCGTTTCTTCTGTATCAGTTCGACGGCGGTGTCGAGGCTTACGGTCAGTGGGTTCTCGGTCTTTGGGAGAGAGACGTATTTCTTGTCGTGCATTACGTAAGGGCCGAAGCGTCCGGCCCCGATTACTATGGGCTTGCCCTCAAACTCGCCCACGGTGCGCGGCAGGCGGAACAGCTCCAACGCCTCGTCGAGCGTGATGGTCTCCATTCCCTTGTCGGCCGGCAGCTGGGCGAAGCGGGGCTTCTCCTTGTCCTCGGCCTTGCCTATCTGCACCACTGGGCCGAACCTGCCTATCTTTACGAACACCGGCTTGCCCGTGCCCGGCTCCTTGCCGAGCTCGCGTTCGCCGGCCTTGTGCTCCTCGCGCGTGTTCATCGTCTTTTCGACGGTAGGCTCGAACTTCTTGTAAAAGTTCTCTATCATGGCCGTCCATTGCGCCCTTCCCTCGGCTATGGTGTCGAACTGCTGTTCCACCTTGGCCGTGAAGTTGTAGTCCATGATGGCCGGGAAGTATTTCATCAGGAAGTCGTTCACCACTATTCCTATGTCGGTAGGCAGCAGCTTGCCCTTCTCGCTGCCGGCCATTTCCGATTTCGTGCGGTTGGTTATGCCGTTAGCGTCGAGTATGTCGATCGAGTAAAAACGCTCGACGCCCTTCTTGTCGCCCTTCTGCACGTACTCGCGCTGCTGTATGGTGCTGATGGTCGGGGCGTAGGTCGACGGGCGGCCTATGCCCAGTTCCTCGAGCTTGCGCACGAGGCTGGCCTCGGTGTAGCGCACGGGGCCTTGGCTGAAGCGTTGCGTGGCGATGATTTCGTTGCGTTCGAGGGGCAGTCCTTCGGCCATGGGGGGCAGCGTGTGCGACGTGTTCTCCTGTCCGTCGGCCTCGTCGTCCGACGATTCGCGGTAGACTTTAAGGAATCCGTCGAACTTCACAACCTCGCCGTTTGCGACGAACTGTTCGCCCGTGTTGCTCATGCTTATCGTCACGGTGGTCTTCTCTATCTGCGCGTCGGCCATCTGGCTTGCCGCCGTGCGCTTCCATATAAGGTCGTAGAGGCGTTTTTCCTGCTGGGTGCCTTCGATTGAAGCGGCGTCCATGTAAGTGGGGCGTATGGCTTCGTGGGCCTCTTGCGCGCCCTTGGAGTGCGTGTGGTACTGGCGCGGCTTGCTGTACTCTCCGCCCCAGAGCTTGGTTATCTCGTCCTTGCTCGAGTTGATGCAGAGCGACGACAGGTTGACCGAGTCGGTACGCATGTAGGTTATGCGTCCGTTCTCGTAGAGGTGCTGGGCCACCATCATTGTCTGCGACACGGTGAAGCCGAGCTTGCGCGCGGCCTCCTGCTGCAGCGTCGACGTGGTGAACGGTGGCGCGGGCGTGCGCTTCATTGGCTTCTTTACGATGCCTGCCACGGTGAAATCGGCCGTCTTGCACTTGTCGAGGAACGCCAATACCTCGTCGCGCGTGGTGAACCGCTTGTCGAGCTCGGCCTTCACCTCGGCCGTCGAGCCGTCGGTCACGGGCACGTCGAACACGGCGTTTATCCTGTAATAAGCCTCGCTCTTGAAGGCTTGTATCTCCCTTTCGCGCTCTACGATGAGCCTTACGGCCACGCTCTGCACGCGCCCTGCCGAGAGCGCCGGCTTAACCTTGCGCCACAATACGGGCGAGAGCTTGAAGCCCACGAGCCTGTCGAGCACGCGGCGCGCCTGCTGGGCGTTCACGAGGTTCATGTCCAAGTGGCGCGGATGCTGTATCGCGTCGAGTATGGCGGGCTTGGTTATTTCGTGGAATACTATGCGGTTGGTCTTCTCCTCGTCAAGCCCGAGCACTTCGCAGAGGTGCCACGATATGGCCTCCCCCTCGCGGTCCTCATCGGACGCGAGCCATACTTTCTCCGAGTTCTGGGCGTTGTTCTTAAGCTCGGTGACGAGTTTCTTTTTCTCTTCGGGTATCTCGTAGTCGGGCGTGAATGTGTCGGTGTCTATGCTTAGTTCCTTTTTCTTAAGGTCACGTATGTGGCCGTAACTGGACATCACCTTGTAGTCTTTGCCCAGAAACTTCTCGATAGTCTTTGCCTTGGCAGGACTCTCGACGATTACCAGATTCTTTTGCATTGTGCTGTCTTAAGTTTTCGATTAGGGCGCAAAAGTAAGCAAAACTTTTCCACACACCTTATATAATATGTGATTTTTTTGTTTTTTAAGAAAAATTGGGGATTTGAAAAGGCGGTGGAGCGGAGTGGCCTGCGGCCGGGTCGTAGCGGGCCAAGTGTGCCGCGGGTGTTTCCTGAAATGCGGGACACGGCTTTCCGCACTGTGAAAGGTTGCATATCGCATGCTGAAAGGTTGCCTTTTGGCGTGTAAAAGGCAACCTTTCGCAATGCGGTGACAACCAGTAAGTTATGCCCCTGGCAGGGCTGCGTGCCGTTGCGTGCCGGCCGTGGCCGTCTGCGTGCCGCCGTCGCGTTGCGTCGGCGCCTCGACGCAGGCGTCGGTGCGCCGGTAGACACAGTAGAGAAGGACGGCTCGTCCGATGCCGCCGTCGCTCTGTTCGCGCAGCATGTGCATCTCGTCCTTGCCCAGAGAGAGTATCCTGAATTCCATCGTTCCCTCCGCTTCCACGTAGAAGCCGTTGGCTCGGTAGGCGTAAGGTGCGGTTGAAGCCGTGGCCTCGCCCGTGTCCGGGTCGGCCGTAAACCGTGTGAGCGAGTCGGCCGAGATGTAATAGTCGACGGGCTTCAGCCGTGTGCCGCCGCCGTAGAACATGGCCGCGTCATACCGTCCGTTCATCCTCACAGCGTGAGCCTCTGCGCATTTCCATCCTTGGCCTACGGCGCAGGCCTTGAAGTCGTCGGCCGTGAACCGCTGCTGCTCGGGCAGAAGGGGAAACTCTTCGTTCAGCGAGTCGAGATTGTAAGGATGGGCGGCTTTTAGCGAAGCAAGCTCCGCGGGCGTCATCGCCCGGTAGACGGCGTAGACGTACACCGCCGCGCCGTCGGCCGTCGTGGCCTCGCGGCGCACTATGCGCAGCTCGTCCTCGGTGGCGGAGAGCACCCGCATCACCTCTGCGTCTCCGTGCATCACGCGGTTGGTGGCCTCGTCGAACGTGTACTTCACGCTCCTGTATCCGTTCAGGGGGTATGCGTCGATATACATGTACGTGGTCAGCGTGTCGCCGCCGAACGCATATTGCGCGGGCGTTCCTCCGATGAGGCCCTCCCAGTAGTCGTGGCGCGAGTACTTGCCGTTGCTCTTCAGCTCGTGCGACTCTACGTATTGCCAGCCCTTGCCGTCGACGGTGCGCGCGAACTCGGCCGCCGTCATGCGGCACAATTGCGGCAGCGCGCCCTCTTCTTCGTCGTCGCACGACGTCAACGCCGGCACCGCGAGCGCCAGCAGCAGTAATATGTAAAGGTTGATGTTCTTCATGACCGTCGTATTAAAGTTCACGTCGGCAAATATAACGATTTTTCGTTTATGCGGAAGAAAAAACGGAAAGAATCTGTGGAAAAACGGCCGTTTTACGTCAAACACGCATTAATAAAACGGTTAAGGGCCAGGAAAACCGTACTTTCCAAGCCCTTAACCCTTAATTATCAACTCTTAATTCTTAACTCTTAAAACTCCCTCAGAAGCTCCGCAGCCACGCCTTCAGCTCCAATTGCATCTCGTTGTGGAACATGAAGCTGTCGCGGTTGCCCCATCCGTGGCCTCCCTTGGGGTAGACGTGGAGCGTGGCCGGCACGTCGTGGCGGTAGAGTTCGATGTAATAGTTCACGCCGTTGGCCGGCAGCACGGTGTGGTCGTCGTCGCTCAGGGCTATGAATGCGCGCGGCGTTACGCGCGTTACCTGCAGGTCGTTGCTGTATTCCGTCTCGCGTTTCTTCTTGGGTTTCTCGCCGAGGAAGTTGTCGTGCGATCCCTTGTGCGTGATGTCGGGCATCATCGTTATTACGGGGTAGAAGAGTATCTGGAAGTCGGGCAGGGCGTCGCCCGTGGCGTGCGTGGCCACGGTCGAGGCCAAGTGGCCTCCGGCCGACGAGCCCATTATGCCCACGTCCTTGGGGTCGATGTTCCACGCCGAGGCGTTGCGGCGCACAAGCTTCATGGCTTCCTCGGCGTCGCTCACGGGCACTTCGCTCTCGCCGTGGGGCATGCGGTATTTCAATACTATGGCTGCTATGCCCATGTTGTTGAAGAAGGGCGCCCAGTCGTGCCCCTCGTGGTTCATAGCCAAGTGCTGGTAGCCGCCTCCGGGGCATATCACCACGGCGCGGCCCGTGGCCTCTTCCTTCTCGGGCAGGTAGACCCAAACCTTCGCCGAGTCGGCCGCGTCGCCGTTTGAGTTGGGCGTTCCCTGCGGCCAAAGGTTGATTTCAAACTTCTGTTGCGCCGCCGCAGGCAGGCATATTGCCGTGATGGCTGCGGCGAGAATGGCTTTCCTTACGTTCATATTTGTTTCAGTAATGGTATTGTTTTGTCTCATTTTGCGTAAAAGCCTTGATTTGTAGTGTTTTACGCAGGCATGTTTTGCAAAGATAACGATTTTTTTTGTAATATTGCATGAAGTTTGGTTATTATAACAATCTATAAACCTAAGATGATATGCATAAACGATTTTTAATCTTTTCGGCAATGTCCGTCGTGTTCGCCTGTGCCGGGGCGAAAGTCAGGTTGCCGCACGTGCTCGGCGACAACATGGTGATACAGCAGGACGCGGACGTGCGCCTGTGGGGCTGGGCCAGGCCCGGGGCTGCGGTGAAGGTGGCCGCGTCGTGGACGGAAGCAAGCGTTGAGGCCTGCGCTGACGGGCGGGGCCGCTGGCAGCTGACGGTGAAGTCGCCCAAGGCCGACGGCCGCAGGCTCGGCCTGAGCTTCGACGACGGCGACGGGGCGGTGAGCCTCAATAACGTGATGGCCGGCGAAGTGTGGGTCTGCGCGGGGCAAAGCAACATGGAGATGCCCGTAAAAGGGTTCGACGACTGCCCCGTCGAGGGCTACAACGAGGTGGTGGCCGGCGCGCGCGCCGACTCGCTCATACGCTTCGTTAAGATACCCAGCGTCATGAGCATGACGAGGCTCGACGACGCGCAGTGCGGGTGGGAGCAGTGCGCTCCCTCGACCGTCGGCGACGCGAGCGCGGCCGGATACTTCTTCGCCAAGACGCTTACCGAGGCCCTCGGGGTGCCCGTGGGGCTGGTGATGGCCAACAAGGGCGGCTCGAGGGTGGAGAGCTGGCTGGGCGAGGCCAACCTGAAGAAGCTCGGGACCGAGCCTACCGACACGGCCGGCATAGTAAAACAGTTTCCCGAGGACTATAAGCGCACGCTGGTATGGGGCAACGGTACGTTCGCCCCGATCGAGAACCTCACCGTCCGCGGCATACTTTTCTACCAGGGTTGCTCCAACGTCGGCGCGCCCGGCAACCAGTATTCAGACCGCGTGGCCATGCTTGCAGCGCAGTGGCGTGGGGCCTTCGGCCGTGGCGACATTCCTTTTTATATAGTGCAGATTGCGCCTTACGAGAGCGGGCGGGCCGACGGTACGTGGTCGGCAATGCTGCGCGAGCAGCAGGTAAGGGCGTCGCGCATCATCCCGAACAGCGGCCTCGTGTGCACCAACGACTGTGTTTATCCGTGGGAGCTGAGGCAGATCCACCCGTCGCAGAAGCGCAAGGTGGGCGAGCGGCTTGCCTATCAGGCTCTCAACAAGACCTATGGCTTCGGGGCGGTAAGGTGCGAGAGTCCGTCGTTCAAGCGGCTGACGGTAAGCGGCGATACGTGCTACGTCGAGCTTGAGAACACTTACGGCGGCGTAAGTCCGCTCGAAGGCATGGAAGGATTCGAGGTGGCCGGAGCCGACAAGGTGTTCCATAAGGCCGGCGCGCGCTATGTGCCGGGCAGGGGTGTGGTCGTCACCTGTCCCGAGGTGGCAGCCCCCGTGGCCGTAAGATACTGCTTCCGCAACTTCATGACGGGCAACGTCAGCAACATGGGCGGCCTGCCCCTGGTGCCTTTCAGGACTGACGATTGGGACGAATGAATTAAGAATCGTCACTTCGTGAATTAAGAATCGTCACTTTGTGAATTAAGAATTAAGAGTTAAGAATTAAGAAAACGTCACTTCGTGAATTAAGAATTAAGAGTTAAGAATTAAGAAAATATGCCGTTTTGTATTATCTTTGTGGCGTAAAACAGTGACGCTTATGGCAACAAGACATTTTTTCTTAATTCTTAACTCTTAATTCTTAATACACGAAGTGACGTTTTCTTAATTCTTAACTCTTAACTTTTAATTCTCATGGATCGCATTGAAAAGTACAAGTACTGCCCCGTCTGCGGCAGTTCGCATTTCGTAAAAAACTCGCCGAAGAGCCTGCGCTGCTCGGGCTGCGGCTTCGAGCTGTTCATGAATCCGGCCGCCGCCGTGGTGGCGTTCATCACCAACGCCAAGGGCGAGCTGCTCGTAGAGCGGCGCAAGCTTGAGCCTGCCAAGGGCACGCTCGACCTGCCCGGCGGCTTCGCCGACGTGCTTGAGACGGCCGAGGAGGCCGTGGCGCGCGAGGTGATGGAGGAGACCGGGCTTAAGCTTACCGAGGCGCGCTACCTGTTCAGCCTGCCCAACGTCTACCGCTACTCCGACCTCGACGTGCACACGCTCGACATGTTCTTCGCCTGCAAGGTGGAGGACGACGCCGCGCTGCGTGCCGGCGACGACGCCGCCGACTGCTTCTGGCTGGCCCCGGCCGACATACATACCGAGCAGTTCGGCCTGCGCTCCGTAAGGCAGGGGCTGCTTATGTATCTCGCCGCCAAGTAGACGGCGGCGGCAAATAAGGCGGGCGGAGGTCGGTTGGCTTCCGCCCGCCTTATTTACTGCCTCCTGCCGCTTTCCCGCCGGTCACTTCCTTACGAACTTCAGCGAGCCGGGTATCTTCTGCCACTTCCCCTTCACGGCGAACTTCAGCGTGCTGCCGTCCTTCTTCTTGTACGAATACGAGCCGTCGGCGTTGAGCTTCAGCTCGGCCGTGAAGTCCTCGCTGCCGTAGTCGTTCACCACCTCTATCTCAGCCGTGCGCTCGTCGATAATCGTCGACGCTATGATTATCCACGTAGTGCGGCTCTGCCTCGAGCCGAAGTATCCGTCCACCTGGCCGAGCACGTCCTGCCCCGGCACGGCGAGGTTCTTGTCGTGCAGGTTCATCTTAATGTAGATCTTATACTCGTCGTTGCTTATCGTGACGTCGAACGGCCGCGCCTCCTGCGCCGCCGCCGACAGCGGCGCGAGGGCCGCGAGAAGTATGAACAATGCCTTTTTCATAAGCCTTGGTGTTTTGCCTGCAAATATAATCCGTTTGGATAGAACGGCGGTGGTATTGCGTGCAAAGTTTTCTTAAATTATGAAAGGTAACCTTTTGTGGTTCATCCGCAAACCTTTTGGATGTGTGTATGATATAATAACAAACATCCTCTTTCAATCCAAACGGTTGGTAACTGTCATGCCGCATCGGGGTGCGGCATGACAGTTACCAACCGTTTGGATTATAGTAGGATGTAGTCATAAACAAAAAGGATAAGCGTATGGATTAATATTTATG